>JBKGUS010000508.1:0-13702 GCA_046462295.1 Thermoleophilaceae bacterium
CTCGGTCCTCGGCCCCCGCGTCTCGTCCTCGACGGTGTGGGTGGACAACAGATACTTCGTCATCGCGTACCTCCTGGCGTTCGGCGGGCACTTCCCGCTCTCACCCGCACTACGAACGGGTCTCGGCGAAATGGACAGCGCCGTTGTGGCGAACGACTCATGTCGCCGAGTCGGTCGCGCAACCGACGCTACACGGCGATGGCGACCTTGCCTCTGGCATGGTGCCCCAGCATGTGGGCGACCGCCTCCGCGGTCTGGGCCAGCGGGTAGACCCTGTCGATGACCACCTTTACCTCGCCGGAGTCGAGAAGTGCGGCGAGGGCTTCCAGGTTCTCGCGGTTCACAGCGACGGTGACCAACCGCACATCGGTCGAGCCCCGCCCCATCAGGGCCGCTCTCGCCATCCTCGGCAGGCCGGCGAGCAGGCCTCCCGTGTTCCCGATGCTGTTCGGAATGAAGATCCCGGTGGGTGTGAGCACGCGGGCCGTCTTTGAGGGCGGGTGGTTCATGACGTTGTCGAGGATGACGTCGTAGCGCCGCTCGTCGCGGGTGAAGTCCTCCTTCGTGTAGTCGATGACGTGATCCGCGCCGAGGGACCGGAGCAACTCGAGGTTCCCGGTGCTGGACACGCCGGTGACCTCCGCACCGAGCGCCTTTGCGATCTGCACCGCAAAGGTCCCGACGCCTCCCGAGGCGCCGTTGATCAGGACCCGGGTGCCGGAGCCGACCTTGCCCACATCGCGGATGGCCATCAGGGCGGTGAGGCCGGACATGACAGATGCTGCGGCCTCTTCGAAGGTGAGCCCGGCGGGTTTCTTGATGAGCTGTGATGCCGTGATGGCGGTTAACTCCGCGAACGTGCCCGGTGTGGCGCCGGCGCCGGCCCACGAGGACCCGAACACCTCGTCACCGGGTCGGAGATCGGTCACGTTCGTGCCCACGGCCTCCACGACCCCGGCGACATCGGTCCCGCGGACCGGCGTCCGCGGCCGCCGGAGCCCGGATCTCAGGCGGAGGATGTATGGGACCCCGGTGACCGTGATCCAGTCCGGGGTGTTCACGCTCGTGGCCCGCAGCCGAATCAGAACATCGCCGTCGCCGACCAGCGGTCGGTCGACATCCGCCAGCCTGAGCACTCGCTCCGGCGGCCCGTAGCCTTCCTGGACGATTGCCTTCATCGACTACTTCCGGCCGTAGAGGTAGGTGGTCAAGGGTGCGAAGACTGCGGTCAGCAGGGCGGCGGTGCCGAGTGAGACGGTGAGCTCAAGGCCTGGGACCGTCCCATCCAGGGCCGCCGTGTCCGGCTCGAGGTGCACGTCGGCCGCGAGCGTCCGGGAGAGGATGCCCGCCGCGTCGGCTCGCCGGTCTGCGTCGAGCAGGCGGACGTGGAGCGCGCCCGAGCCGACCGAGGCCTTCAGCTGACCGGGGGTGCCCTCCGCGATCACGCGGCCGTGGTCGATGACCGCGATTTCATCGGCCAGCCGGTCTGCCTCGTCCAGATACTGGGTAGAGAGCAGGATCGTCGTCCCGCCGGCCGCGAGGGCGCGGACGATGTCCCAGACCTGGTTGCGCGAGCGCGGGTCGAGTCCCGTGGTCGGCTCGTCCAGAAACATCAGCTCCGGGGTGACGATGATGCTCGCCGCGATGTCCAGCCGGCGCCGCATCCCGCCCGAGTAGCCCTTCACCAGGCGGCCGGCCGCCTCGACGAGGTCGAACGCCTGAAGCAGCTCCGCCGCCCGCGCTTTCGCCCGGCTGCGCTTGAACCCGAGCAGGCGACCGACCAGGATCAGGTTCTCCTCGCCGGTCAGGTCCTCGTCCACCGAGGCCAGCTGGCCCGTGAGGCTGATCGCGCCGCGCACGGCGTCGGCGTCGCGCACGATGTCGTGGCCGAGGACGCGGGCTGCGCCGGCATCGGGGCGCACCAGCGTGGCGAGGATGTTGATCGTCGTCGTCTTCCCTGCGCCGTTCGGTCCCAAGATCCCGTAGACCGACCCTCGCCGTACCGCGAGATCGACGCCGCAGACCGCGCGGCTCGTCCCGAACGACTTCTCCAGCCCGGACGCCTCGATCGCGAGGGTCGAAGCTGCGCTCATCTAGTCCTCCTTGTTTGGCAGTGCCGCCTTATGACGTAAGGAAGCCTGATGGCGTAAGGTACTCTTACATCGTAAGATTGTCAAGCGGAGGAGGAGCGACCTTGAAGCAGAGCGACCCGAGCGTCGAGCCCCGAATCCCGCTGAACAGGGAGCGGGTCTTCCAGGCAGCCGTCGTCCTGGCCGACGAGCGGGGCTTCGAGTCCCTCACGATGCGCGCGCTCGGCGAGAAGCTCGGGGTCGAGGCGATGTCGCTCTACCACTACGTGGCGAACAAGGACGAGCTCTTGGACGGGATGGTCGATGTCGTCTTCAGCGAGATCGAGCCGCCGACGACCGACGTCGATTGGAAGACGGCGATGCGGCGGCGGGCGATCTCAACCCGCGAAGCCCTCGCGCGCCATCGCTGGGCGGTCGGCCTTCTGCAGTCGAGCACGAGCCCCGGACCCGCGAACTTCCGGCTCGTCAATGCGGTTCTCGGGTGTCTGCGCGAGGCCGGCTTCTCGGTCGAGAACGCAGTTCACGCCTACTCGGCCCAGGACGCCTACATCTACGGCTTTGCGCTCCAGGAGAAGACCTTGCCGGTCGACACCCCCGGGGAGCTTGCAGAGGCGGCGGAGAGCATGCGCCGCCAGTTCTCCGCCGACGAGTATCCCCACATCGCCGAGACGATCACCGAGCACGTCACGAAACCGGGATACGACTTCGCGGACGAGTTCGAGTTCGGGCTCGACCTCATCCTCGACGGCCTCGAGCGGCTTCGCGGCACGGCCTGACGCATGAGCGCCGGGGCTATCTGCGAGACCCATCCGCATTCGACGAGCAAACCATGCAGCACCCTGTCCATTTCGCCGAGACCCGTTCGTAGTGCTGGTGAGAGCGGGAAGTGCCCGCCGAACCAAGGAGGTACGCGATGACGAAGTATCTGTTGTCCACGCACACCGTCGAGGACGAGACGCGGCAGCCGAGGACCGAGGAGGAGATGCACGAGCTCGGCCGCCGGGTCGGGACCATCGAGCGGGAGATGAAGTCGAGCGGCGCCTGGGGCTTCTCGGGTCGCCTGCATGAGCCCGACACCGCGACAGTCGTCCGCGTGTCGGACGGCGAGGTGCTGACGACGGACGGCCCCTTCGCGGAGTCGAAGGAGCACCTCGCCGGCTTCTACATCATCGAGGCCGAGGACCTCGACGCCGCGCTCGGCTGGGCCTCGAAGGTCACCGCCGCGATCAACGCCCCCATCGAGGTGCGCCCGTTCGCGGCGTTCGCGGATGAGCCGATGGGGTGACAGCGCGGGCGCTCGCTCGGCTGCGCTCGACGAGGCAGAGGTCGGCCGGATCTTTCGCGAGGAGTCGGGCCAATCGGTCGCCACCCTGATCCGCGTCCTCGGTGACATCGACCTCGCCGAGGACGCGGTCCAGGACGCGTTCGCGATCGCGCTGCGCAAGTGGCCGCGGGAGGGCCTGCCGCCGAACCCGGGCGGCTGGATCACGACCACAGCTCGCAACCGCGGCATCGACCGGCTGCGCCGGGAGTCGCGTGGACGGGAGCTGCTCGGCGAGCTGGCGTTGCTGTCGAGCGGTGGCGACGACCGCGACGAGACCGAGGAGGACGACGCCGTGCACGACGACCGGCTTCGACTGATCTTCACCTGCTGCCACCCGGCGCTATCCCGGGAGGCGCAGGTCGCGTTGACGCTGCGCCTGCTGGGCGGACTTTCGACCGAGGAGGTCGCAAGGTCGTTCCTCGTCGCCGAGCCGACAATGGCGAAGCGCCTGGTGCGTGCCAAGCGCAAGATCAAGGCCGCCCGAATCCCTTACCGCGCGCCGGCGGATCACGAGCTGCCCGACCGTTTGCCTCCGGTCCTGGCGGTCATCTACCTCACTTACAACGCCGGCGTGACCAGTACGGCGGAGCCCAGTCTCTGCCACGAGGCGATTCGCCTCGCCCGGATCCTGGTGACGCTTATGCCCGACGAGCCCGAGGTCTACGGGCTGCTCGCGCTGCTGCTCCTGACCGAGTCGCGCCGCGCGTCGCGTACACGGCCGGACGGCTCGCTCGTGTTGCTCGCCGAGCAGGACCGCAGGGGCTGGGATCGAGCGTTGATCGAGGAGGGTCAGGCAGTCGTACGCCGGTGCCTTCGTCGCAACCAGCCGGGTCCGTATCAGCTCCAAGCAGCTATCAACGCCGTCCACGCCGACGCCGCCACGTTCGAGGAAACCGACTGGTCACAGATCCTCGCCTTGTACGACCAGCTCCTCGCGCTTGCCCCCACGCCGGTCGTGGCCCTCAACCGCGCGATCGCGACCGGCGAGGTCGAGGGGCCCGCTGCCGCACTCGAGCTGGTCGACGAGCTCGACCTCGAGCGCTACTACCCGTTCCACGCCACGCGAGCCGACCTGCTTCAGCGGCTGGGTCGGGAGAGCGAGGCGGCGATTGAATACGAGCGCGCGGCCGCGCTGGCACCGACGGACGCCGAACGGGAGTTCCTCAGACGCGGTGGCCGGGCCGCCCGGTGATCGAGCGACCAGTTGTGCGGCGGACCGGTGTCTGACCAGATACAGCACCGATCCAATTCAAGGAGGAACCCAGATGACAGCCCAGGAGATCGTCGGCCGCTACTACGACGCCTGGCAGACGAAGAGCGGAGACCTCAGCGACGTCCCGCTCGCTGACGACTTCCAGTTCAGCGGGCCGGTGGCGAGCTTCGACAGCGCGGAGGGGTACCGCGGCATGGCCCGCGAGGCCGGCCAGGCCGTCACAAGCTTCAGCGTGCGGAAGCAGTTCGTCGACGGCAACACCGTCTGCTCGATCATCGACTGGGAGATGGCGATCCCGGGAGTCGGGCACATGACGTCCGCCGAACTGCTCGAGGTCGAGAATGGGGTCATCGTCCGCGGCGAGCTGATCTATGACGCCGAGGAGCTGCGGCGCGCGATGGCAAAGTCGGACGCATGACCCCGGCGGCGGACCGGACGGCCAATGGCGAGGCGGCATTTCGCGAGCTCGCCGATGCTTTCCGCGGCGAGCTCCAAGCTCACTGCTACCGGATCTTGGGTTCCGTCCAGGACGCGGAGGACCTCGTGCAGGAGACGCTGTTGGCTGCCTGGCGCGGGCTTGACGGCTTCGAGGGCCGCGCGTCGCTGCGATCCTGGCTGTACCGGATCGCCACCAACCGCTGCCTCAACGCGCTGCGCGACCGCGGGCGGCGGCTGCCCGCGCTGCCGCCCCCGCCCGCCGAGGCTCCGGAGCCGCCCGAGCCCACCCGTCGCGCCGAGCCGATCTGGCTCGAGCCCTACCCCGACTGTCTGCTCGAGGGGGTCGTCGACCGCTCTCGCGAGCCGGACGCGCGCTACGAGGCGCGACGAGGCGATTGGGCTCGCGTTCGTCGCCGGCCTGCAGCGGCTCCCGCCGCGCCAGCGAGCTGTGCTTGTGCTCCGCGACGTGCTCGGCTTCCGCGCGTCCGAGGTAGCCGAGACGCTTGGCGTCACCGAAGACTCGGTCACCAGCGCGCTCCACCGCGCCCGGTCGGCGCTCGAGGCCGGCCTGCCCGTTGCGCCGCGCGAACAGGTGCCGCTGCCGAACTCGCGCGACGAGCGCGAGCTGGTGGCGCGCTTCACCGACGCCTTCGAGGGCGGCGACGTAGACGGCGTCGTGGCCATGCTCACCGACGACGCCTCGCTGACGATGCCGCCCGAGCCGCTCGAATACCAGGGGCCGGCCGCCATCGCCCGCTTCCTCTCCACCGTGCCCGCCGGGGGGCGGCTCGACCTCTTCCGACTCGTTCCGACACGGGCGAACGGGCAGCCGGCCTTCGGCTGTTACCTGCGCGATCCCCATACGCCGATCGCGCACGCCTACGGCCTCATGGTCCTCACGCTCCGAGGCGGCCGCGTGGCGGCCATCACCGGTTTCCCCGACACCAGCGTCTTCCCGCACTTCGGCCTGCCGAGAACGCTGCGGGAGTAGCGACCGTGGCATTCGATGAGAAGCTCGCCGCCCGGGTGCGCAAGCTCCTGGCCGACCGCTCCGACGTAACCGAGCGACGCATGTTCGGCGGGCTGACGTTCATGGTTCGTGGGCACATGTGCTGCGGCGTGCACGGCGACGAGCTCATCCTCAGGCTCGGCCCCGACGGCGCAGACGAGGCGCTCGCCAGCCCACACGCCCGTCCGATGGATTTCACCGGCCGCCCACTTGCGGGCTTCATCACTGTTAGCCGCAACGGGCTGTCCGGCTGCGCCTTGGCGCGATGGGTCGAGCGGGCCGTCGCCTGGACCGAGTCGCTGCCGCCCAAAGCGTCGAAACGACGCGCGCCGCCGTCGGCTGCAGCGGCCGTCAGGCGCCGCAGATGACCCTCGACACTGGCGAAATGCCGCTGCTGGACAAGCTCGACGCAGCCGCATGGGCGCATCCGCCGGCCGTCGCGGTCGGCGGCTCCGCACAGACGCCTCCGTTCGTGGGATTTCGACACTCAGCCGGGCTGCAGCGCGTCCACCGGCCGCGCGCCGGCGATCGGGTGTCGCGCCAAGAAGTTCGCCAGCTCACGGGCGACCGGCTCGGGGCGCTGGATGTGTAGAAGGTGGCCGACGCCCTCGATCGTGTGGTCCTCGATGCGAGGCAGCGAGGAGCGCAGGAAGTCCGCGGTGTCGATCCAGAGCGGCCCCGTCTCCGTGCCCGTCAGCGACAGCACCGGCTGGTCGATCGCGGCGGCCTGCTCGACTTCGAACTGCCACTCGGCGAGCGCCGGCAGCTCGAGTCCGAACAAGGTGTCGGCGTCTGCGAGGGCGTTCTCCACGGCGTCTGGGAGACGCTCCGCGAGGAGCGCCTGGCACGCGGGCCAATCGAGGCCACTCACTGCGCTCAGGAAGGTCGCCAGCGCTCGCTCGTGGTCGCCGCTCGCGTAGGTCTCGAAGGCAGGCGCGGCGGCGTCTAGGAATGCCTGCCCGGCGGGCAGCGAGAGCAGCGACAGCTCCAGCAGCGCCAAGCTGTGCACCCGTTCGGGGTAGTCGAGCGCGAGCTGGACCGCGACGGCCGCGCCGCTCGAGTGCCCGGCAACGTGCGCGCGGCGAATGCCGAGCGCTTCGAGCAGGGCTGCTGCGTCGGAGGCGTGGTTGGCGATCGTCACTGGCGGCGGGGTGTGGGTGCTGCCTGCCCAGCCGCGCTTGTGGTAGCGAATCAGCCGGTAGTCGCCGGCCAGCGCTCGCTCGGAGAGAAGCGGCAGGAAGCCGTCCGCGAGCACCGGGCTGATCAGCAGCACCGGCTCGCCGGCTCCGACGATCTCGTATTCCAGCACTGCCTTGCCTGCCTTTACGCTCTGCATGATTCCTCCTGGTAGGTCGGTTTGTGGTTCCAACCCCATATGCGTAAGCAAGGCTGTTACCGCGGTAACACTCCGCGCTAGACCGTGATCGAGCGCGCGCGAGAGGCGGTGGGTCGCGGCGACTGGCAGGAGGCTTGCGACCTCCTCATGCAGGCGGACGCGGACGGTGTCGCGGGTCCTGCCGAACTGGCAAGCCTGGGCGAGGTCGCCTACGCCGCCGGAAGGCTGGACGTCACCATCGACGCCTGGGAGCGCGCGCACGCCGCTTGCGTGGAGCTCGGCGACCGCGTGGCGGCGGCCGGGGCGGCCGTCCGGGTTGCGCTGCACCTGCTGCTCGACACGGCCCTTATGGCGCCGGTTCGCGGCTGGCTCGCGCGGGCGGAGCGGCTGCTCGAAGGCCAGCCTGACGCATCTCCTCATGCCTGGCTCGCTGTCGTCCGCACCTACGAGCGGCTGCTGTGCGGTGATTTCGAAGGCGCCCGGCCGTGGGCGCGACGGGCGGTCGCGCTCGGAGCTTCGCTCGACCCGGCGGCCGCCGCCATCGGGCGCGTGGCGGACGCTCGCCTGCGCATCCTCGGCGGTGATGTGGAGCAGGGGCTGGCGCTGCTTGACGAGGTGGGGGTCGCCGTGACGTCGGGGGACCTCGACCCGCTCTCGACTGGGGTCGTGTACTGCGAACTCGTGTGTGCCCTCCAGGGGCTCACGCAGTACGACGCCGCCGAGGAGTGGACGGAAACGATGGAGCGCTGGTCGAGGTCGAGCGCGATCGGGAGCCTGCATGGGCGCTGCCGCGTCCACCGCGCCGAGATACTGCGGCTGCGCGGCGCCTGGGCAGAGGCGGAGCGGGAGGCGCTCGGAGCCTTGGAAGAGCTACGCCCGTACCTGCGGCGTGAGCTCGGCTGGCCACTCACCGAGCTCGGACGGATACGACTGCGCCGCGGAGACACCGAAGGTGCGGAGGAGGCGCTGCTCGCCGCGCACCGGGCGGGCTGGGATGCCCAGCCCGGACTTGCGCTGGTGCGCCTCGCCCAGGGCGACGCCGCGGGAGCGGCGGCATCCATCCGGGACGCTCTCGACCGGCCGTTGCGGGTTCCGTCCAAGGAGCGGCCTCCAGCCAACGACCTGCAACGGGCACCGTTGCTCGAGGCACAGGCCGAGATCGAGATAGCCGTTGGCGATGTCGAACGGGCGCGCGCGGCCGCCGCCGAGCTGAGCCTGATCGCAGAGCGCTTTCACAGCAAGGCGCTGGGCGCCGGAGCGACACTCGCTGCAGCGCGGGTGCAACTAACAGACGGCGACGGGGCTAGCGCAGAGCAGCTCTTCTCCGAGGCGGCGCGAGCGTGGACGGAGGTCGGCGCGCCTTACGAGGCGGCGCTCGCGCGGCTCGGACTTGCCGAGGCGCTGCGTCTGGGCGGCAAACGGCAACAGGCCGACCTGGAGCAAGAGGCGGCTCACGCGATCCTCAACGGGATCGAGGCGGCCGCCGTCCAACCAGGCACTGCGCAGAACGTCATCCGCCGCGAAGGCGACTACTGGTCCGTGGCGTTTGACGGTCGCACCGTGCGGATCCGGGATCTCAAGGGCATCCGATATCTCGCGCGACTGCTCGCGTCCCCGGGCCGGGAACTCCACGTGCTGGACCTCGTCGCCGCCGAGAGCCACAGCGGCCGGCGGCAGCCGGCCCTGGGCGACGCCGGAGAGCTGCTCGACCCCCGAGCGAGAGATGCCTACCGCCGTCGCCTGGCCGAGATCGACGACGACATCGAGCAGGCACAGGCGATGCGCGACCGCGAGCGAGCAGCACAGGCGGAGACGGAACGCGAGTTTCTGGTCCGAGAACTCTCCCGCGCGGTCGGCCTGGGGGGCCGAGACCGGCGCGCAGGGGCCGCGTCAGAGCGGGCGCGGGCGGGTGTCACCCGGGCGATCCGCCAGGCGATCGCGCGACTCGCGGAGCATCACCCCGGGCTGGCGGAGCACCTCGAGCGAACCGTTCGCACTGGCACGTACTGCGCCTACCTGCCCGACCCCCGCGCTGCGGTGGACTGGCACACCTGACCCTGCGCTGGAAGTCGCGGGCCTTCCGGGCAGGCCGCCGAGTGGCTCCCGAATCGACTTGAGCCCCGCGCGCGGCTGTTCGTCGCCTGCCTCGCCTCGAGCCTGTCGCCGTTGTACTCGTCCAGCTGCTCGTAGGCCTCGGCGAGGCACGCGCTGGCGGACCCGAGCTCGTTGGCGGCCTGCGCGAGGTGTCGAGTAGCTCCTGCCTTGCCTCCGAGGTGGTGTAAGCCATCACACCGGTCAGACCACGCGGACGGTCTGCTCGCCCACCGCCACCACGTCGCCGCGGTGCAGCTGCCGGCCTCGCCGCGTCTCGGGGTCGCCGTTGACAGTGACCACGCTCGCGAGCAACAGCTCCCTCGCATCGGCCCCCGAATCGGCCAAGGCCGAGAGCTTGAGCAACTGGCCGAGGCGAATCATGTCGCCCTCGATCTCGATGTCCTGCATCCCTGCATCGTGGCAGGGCTGACCGCGCGACTCCGCCTCACGCCATGCTCAACGGTCATCTCAAGTCAGCATGTTGGTGGGCCGGTCTGGATCGTGTGCCGCCGCCCGCTTTCTTGCGTCCTTCTTGGCCTTCTTCTCCAGCCGACGCTCCAGGAGCCTGCGTTCGCGGCTGTCCGGGGCGCGGATCTCGGACGATCGCGGTTGGCGTGATCAGCACGGTGCCCTCGTCGGCGTCGAAGTCCTCATCCCCGGAGGGCTCGCCCTCGAGTACGACCAGCTGGGCGTCGCGGACGTTCCCGTTGCGGCCGAGCATGTAGCGATAGAGACCGTCCTCGTCCGGGAACACGCTGACCCCCTTCGCGCTCGGAGTCGTCGATCCGTCCCGACCCCTGACAGGCGGGGCATTCCGCGAAATAGCGCACCTCGCCACCGCATGTCGGGCAGTCGGAACGCGGCGATCCTTGCCGGCACGATTTGCACTCGTGCTCAGTTCGGCCTTCGCCGCGGCATTTGTCGCAGCGCCCGTAGATCGTTCCCGCCCAAGGCTCTGATTGCTGGTGCTCTGGATCGAGCAGGCGGGTCGGATCGTCGTCGGCGGGGTGGAGGCGAAACCACAGGCCCATTGCCGCATTCGGGTACCCCGAGCCGCTGTCAGTACTCGCGCTCTCGTGGCCGGTGCCGGGCATCACGGTCTCCGCTGCGGGGGCGGCCTCGCCGAGCCCGCGCACGCGCGTGCGGCGAGGCATGGCCACCGGATACGGCTAACCTCCCGGACGTAGCAACGCCGGCGTCTGGTTCTAGCGTCCTTCCTCCTCTCGCGCGGCATCCCCCAGAAGGACGGAAAGCGCAGCAACCAGATGGAAGAGATGCAGCCGCGCATCGGCTATTCAGACCGCCAGGGCTTGGAGCTCCAGGAGATAACCAACGCCATGGTGCGGCTCTACAAGGAGTTGTTCGGCCGCGGCCCGACCAAGGCGCGGACACACTACGCCGGTCCGGACACGCTCGTATCGACGCTCGCGAACAGCCTCACGCCGGCCGAGCGAAACATGCTCGACCTGGGCGAGCACCAACGCGTCCGAGAGATCCGGATGTTCTTCCAGCACGCGAGCGACGCAGAGTTCACCGGCACCGTCGAAGAGATCACGGGCCGCAAGGTCTCGGCGTTCGTGAGCGGCATCGACGCGCACAAAGACGTCGCCACGGAGGTCTTCTACCTCGAGCCGATTGAAAGCGAGTAGTGCCCTTCGAGGCGCGCGCCTTGGGAGAAACGATGTCGGGGCCGCCCGCGAAGGTTGGCCCCGACAGGGGGCTCATGCTAGTTGAATCCCGCTGCGAGAGCGGGCGCTCAGCCCTCGACGCCGGTGGCGTGGTGTGGGCGAAGAGCCGGGCGGCCCCAGTCCTTGTCCCGTTAGGTCCAAGCACCGGTTCCGCCGGCTCGTCGGAACTGCACGCCACGATGGGCATGCGGTCTCCTGGTACCCGAGATCTTGGCCGCTATCGGGGGCTGCGCGGAATGCCGCATCGTTCCGAGCTCGTTCCGCGGCGGCTTCCTGCAGCAGGGACAGGGCCGCCGCCACCACCTCGGTTGCGGACACGGCACGTCGCGGAGAGCACCTGGTTCGGAACCTCCATACAGGCAACTGCAGACGCTCCCATCGGCCAGGTTCGGCCGGGCCGCGTGTTCGTGGCCGGCCGGCACGGGGCGTCAGGCGAGGCGCCGCTCGAAGACGGTCTCGAGGCTGCGCCGGTCCGTGCGCGGGTCACCGACGGTCTTCTCGAGCTTCATGGAGGCGCGGCGACCGGCGGTTTCGATGGTCGCCACCTGGTTGTCGAAGAAGGGTCCCTCCGTGAGACGCCACCGGATCGCGGGGTCGCGAGCGCCTGCCGCCCGGGCGAGAGCGCGGGCGGCTGCGGTGCCGGGACGACTCAGGGCGAGGCGAAGCATGTGACGTTCGCGGGCATCGAGGGCGTTCCGGAACGGAGAGCAGACGGCCTGGTACACGGCGCTTCGGACGTTCGCGTGGCGGCGGAACGCCACCTCGGCCAGATAGGCATGGTGGACGTCGCCCGATAGGAGGACGATCGACGCCGGCGGCCGGCCTCGCTCACCGCTGCCGATCTCCCGGAGCAGGTTCTCGACCTTCTCGAACGAGACGTGAAACGCGGCCCAGTGGTCGAAGTCGAGCGCCCGGCGCAGCCGCTCGCCCAGCCCGACCGCGCGGTCTCCCCAGGCGCCGTCGCAGACGGCCTCGTTCCAGGCCTCGGCGTAGTGCAGGCCCGGGGCCAGCAGGACGGGATCGGTGGTGGCGAGCAGCAGGTGGTCGAAGTCCCCGTCGCAGGCCTCCACGATCCAGTCCCATTCGTGGTCGTCGAAGATCGAGCGCCGGCCCTCCTGGAAGCTGCGGCCCGTGCGATCGTCGACCACGACCAGCCGCGTGGCGCCGAGATCGCGCTTGAAGCTCCAGACCTTGCCCTGCCCGTCCGAGTCCACCCACTCGACGAACTCGCGCAGCTCGGCCCCGCCGTCGCCGGCGCTGCGCACGGCTTCGTACTCGGCGTGGCGCTCCAGCTCGGCCGGGGCGAGATTGCCGATGTGCTGGTAGATCCAGTACGTCATGAGCCCGCCGGCAAGACGCTCGCGCCACCACGGCGTGGCGCTCATCTCCTCCTTCCAGGAGCGTGAGATGTTCCAGTCGTCGGCCATGTCGTGGTCGTCGAGCACCATCGCCGTCGGAACCGTCGACAGGAGCCAGCGGATCGTGGGGTCGCCCCATGCCTCGTGGTAGAGCCACGTGTACTCCTCGAAGTTCGCGACTTCCTGCCCGGGCGGGCTGTCGACGTCCCGGGCGTTCCGGATGCGCTCCCGAACCGCGGGCGAGCCCTCGTCGACGTAGACCTGGTCGCCGAGCATCAGGAGCAGGTCGGGCCAGTCCTCGCGCGCCCGCCGGCGGAGCTCCCTTGAGAGGGTGAAGAGCGCGTCGAACTCGCGCCCCTCGGGGTGTTCGTCCTTGGACAGCGTGTACGGCGGACGGTGCGGCAGCGCGACGCGGCACGACCCGAACACCACCCGCAGGGGGCCGTCGCCACCGAGCGTCCGGATCGCCGGCGAGGGGAAGTCGTAGTCCGGCGGGGGCCAGACCGGCAGGCCGTCGAGCCGCACGTCGTAGGGGTGCAGCTCGCCCGGACTCAGGTCTCCGATGCGCACGAGCCCGTAGTGGTGGCCTTCGACCATGAAGGTGCGCTCTTCGTGACCGAGCACCTCCACCACGCAGCGCCCATCGGTCTCGACCCAGACGGTGGCCGAGTCCTTTCCGACGTAGCGCAGGATCGGTCCGAGCACGAGCACCGGCATGAGCTTTCCCTACCCACGCCGGCCAGCTACCCGTCAGCGGGCGAGCTCGGGCAGCTCCTGCTGCGACGTGAGGACCGGTTCGAACAGATCTCCATGCGCGGCTACGCGCTCGAGCACGTCGCCCATCTCGAAGACGAGACCGTCGGCGTCGGCGCGGTCGACGTGGAGGAGTCGGGCTGAGTAGAGCCCGGCCGCTGCGCTGTCGACGGGCGCGCTCAGCCCGCGAGCACCGCCGCTGGCATCAGCGCGTACTCGAGGAAGAACAGGAGCCAGACCCGCATGTAGAAGCGCGTGAGACCTTCGTGATCGCTGAGGTCGCCCCGCAGCGCCCAAGCCCAGAGGACCGCGAGCGCGACCAGATGTCCAACGACGAGAACCCACGGCTGCGCCTCGGGCACCGTGAGCGGCCCAAGCACGGCCATGCCGAGGTAGCCG
>JBKGUS010000509.1:0-5326 GCA_046462295.1 Thermoleophilaceae bacterium
GCTGCGCCCGACGCTCGAACGCCCGCGCCCCCTGCCGCCCGGCGGCCTCGATGGCCCGCCCGAGCTCGGCCTCGACCTCGCCCGCCGGAGCGCCGGCCGCATCGAGGAGCCCGGCGCGCAGCCGCCGGATCTCGGCCTCCCAAACCTGCGCTCCCTCCCCCATCGCGAGCGCCTGGTCGGCCGCCTTGAGCCCGGGATCGACTTCCCCGGCGAGCACGCATGCTTCGGCCAGGAACCGCACCAGGAACCCGTTGACCCCGGGAGCGACCGGCTCCGAGCGTCGGAGCGTGTCGATGACGTCACGAAGACGCTGGACACCACTCGCGGACCGGCCGTCGAGCACATCGAGCAGGCCACCGAAGAGGTCGCTTGCCACCGTGATCTGCCTCGGCTTCCACTCCACGTCGCCGGCCTGGAGCGCCTCCACGTGGAGTCGGAGGCGCTCCTCGTCGTGCTGGTCGGTCGCGATCAGCCCCGCCCAGGTGTGCGCGACCGCGAGGCTGTATGGGTGCGCGGAGCCCTCCGCTCGGGCGAGCGCCTCGGCGCGGGCGAGCTCCGCTTCCTCGTCGCGTCCCAGGAGCCATAGCGCGTGCGCCAATCGCATCCCGCAGACGCTCTCCGGGTCCTGGCCGTAGCGCAGCAGGTGCAGGGAGCGCTGCTCGTGGCGGAATCGCGCCAGGGCCGCCTCGAACTCGCACCGCGCCGGCTCCAGCCGTCCCTGCCAGTACTCGACCAGCCCGAGCACGTAGGCACTCTCGACCCAGAGCACCTCGTCGCGCTCGCGCTCGGCGCGGGCGCGGAGCTGCTCGCCGAAGGGTCGGGCGGACTCGAACTCGCCCCGGGCGAGTGCGGCGAGCGCCAGCGAGCGGATCAGCGGCGCCTCCGGCTCGACGCCGAGCGAGCCGGCGAGCGCGAGTGCGCGCCCGTGCACGTCGGCGACGCGATCGGAGAAGTAGCCCTCGACCGCGACCAGCGGGGCGGGAAGGTCCGTCAGCAGCCTCAGCTCGAGCGCAGACCGCTCGGGACCCTCCGGCAGGTTCCGCGCGAGTCCAAGAGCCCGTTCGAGGGAGCGCACCGCATCCGCGCTCGCGTGCAGCCGCTGCGCCGCGTCAGCCGCCCTCCTGTGCCACGCGATGGCCGCGTCGATCGCGCCGGCGGCCTCGTGGTGCGCCGCGATCTGCCCGCTGACCGACTCCAGGTCTCCTGGATGGGCGCGCTCCAAGGCATTGGCGACCCGCAGGTGGTAGTGGCGCGCCTGCGCCGGGCTGAGCGCGCGGTAAGCGGCCTCCCGGATCTTCCCGTGACTGAAGTCGTAGGCGCCCGGGCCATGCGCGCGAACGACCCCGCGCCGCCACAGCTCGTCGAGTCCGCGGACGAGGGCCTCCTCGCTAACCCCACCGGCATCCGCAAGAACCTGCGTGGTGAACTCGCGACCAATCGTCGCAGCGACCCCCACAAGTCGGGTCGCCGGCTCGGACAGGCGCGCGAGCCGTGAGGCGATCACCGCCTGAACCTTCTCGCTCATGGCCCCTGGGAGGCCGGAGGCGGCCTCGGGCGCTCCGCGCAGTGCCTCGATCAGGAACAGCGGGTTGCCTTCGCTGTCGTCGTAGAGGCGGTCGGTCTGAGCCGCGGCCAGCGGCTTACCGGCCATCCGCTCGGCGAGCAGGGCCGTCTCGTCACGGCTGAGTCGGGCGAGCGCGATCTCGGAGATGGCGCCGCGCGCCTGCAGCGCGGCGATGAGCCCGCTCACGGGGTGATCGTCGTCGATCTCCTCGCGGCGGGCGGTCACCGCGAGAAGCAGTCGCGCCTCGGGCTCCGTGCGCAGCGCGTAATGCACGAACTGCAGCGTCTGGGCATCACACCAGTGCACGTCCTCGGCGATCAGCAGCAACGGAGTTCCAGCCGAGAAGATCGCCCGACCCGCGGCGGCGAAGAGCCGCTGGCGCTGCTCCTCCACGGGCAGCGGATCGGGTGGGGCAAGGTCCGGCGCCTCCGAGATCAGCTCGGGAAGCAGTCGCGCCAGCTCGGTCAGGTGGACCCGCTCCAGGCGCCGAAGCCGCGCCGCGATCGGCTGCGACCGCAGCCACGTCGCCAGCGCCCCGTAGGCCATCGCGCCCTCCGCCGCATAGGCGCGCGCCTCCGCCGTGACCGCCCCGCGATGCATGCACCACGAGCGCAGCTCCTCCACCAGTCGGCTCTTGCCGACCCCCGCCTCGCCGGTCACAAGCACAAGCTGCGGGCTGCCGCCCTCGGCGGCACGCCAGAGCTCGGCGAGCCGCGCCCGCTCCGCCTTCCGCCCAACCAGCGGCGGGCGGGCCGGCGATGGCGGCGCGCCCTCGGCCGGCTCTGGAGCGGCCCGCAAGAGCGCCTCGTAGGTCTCGCGCGTCTCGGCCGAGGGCGGGGCACCCAGCTCGCGCACCATCGTCGTCGCGCACACGTGATAGGCGCGAAGAGCCCTGGCCGGATCGCCGCAGGCGTCGTGCAGACGGATCAGCAGCCTGTAGCTCTCCTCTCGCAGCGGATCCTGCCGCACCAGCAGCTCGGCGTACCGGAGCGCCTCAGACGGACGACCCTGCTCCTCGAGCCCCAGCGCCAGGCGCTCCAGCGCCTCCATGTGCAGGTGGGCGAGCCGCTCGCGCTCCTCGAGCAGCCACTCGTCGTAATTGCCCTCGAGCAGGTCGCCGGCATAGGTTTCAACCGCATCCTCGAACCGGCCCGCGGCGACCGCGTGCTCGAACGCCTCGACGTCGAGCCACACCCGCGCCTCCGAGCGCCACTGGAGCGTCCGCGGGCCGATATCGATCAACTGGTCCGCCGCCGGGAGTGCTCGGCGCAGGTTGTGCAGGACATGGCGCAAGTTGGTCCGTGCCTGGCCCTCGGTCGAGTCCGGCCAGAACAAGAAAGCGAGGCGCTGGCGCTGCTGCGGAGCGTCGCGATGCAGGAGCAAATACGCCAGAAGCGATTCCCCGCGCGCCGAGTCGAGAGGCCGCACCCGTTCCTCTCCGAGGCGCAGGTCGAAGCCCCCGAGTAGACGGACGCGCAGGACCGGCTTCGAGGTGCTAACAGCTTCCAAACCCACCACGCGAAACACTACGGCGCACCAGTCAGCGCTCGCCGACTACCGCATTGTCAGACGCAAGTCTTGCTCCCCTTGGGGGTCAGCCGGTCTTGCGGCCGGCCGCGAGCTTGACCGAGACCGGCACGCCGAACCGCCCGTCGGCGCTGTAAGCGGCCAAGCGGCGCTCGAGGGCGGTCCGGATGCGCTCTCGGGTCTCTTCCGACTGGCTGAGCACGAGTGAGGCCATCCGAACCGTCCCGCGTTGCAGGGCCGCCCAGAAATCCGCGAACGACTTCACGGGGTGGGTGAATGCGATGCGTTGCACCTCCACGTCGACGAGGCCGGGTCCTTCGAAGAGGCGCCGACACTCTCCGTCGTCGGAGAACCGGAAGACATCGGGGCCTGGGGCAGGCCGTCGGGCGGTGCCGCGCCGGCCTCTGCGACGGCTTCGAGGAACACGCCGAACATGCGCATCTCGGCGGGCACGTCCCAGGTGGTCAGGGCCAGCCGGCCCCCGGGCGCGAGGACCCGGGCGCCCTCGGCGACCGCCAGCTCCGGACGGCCGAAGTGGGGAAGCCCGAAGTTGCCGACCACGGCGTCGAAGGCGCCGTCCTCGAACGGGAGCGACTGGGCGTCCGCCTGCCTGAACTCGATGCCCGGGTGCTCCGCGGCCGCTCGGGCGACCATCGCCTCGGCGACGTCGACGCCCCGTACCGTCGCCCCCCGGCGGGCCGCCTCGCCCGCCACGTACTCGTTGAACGCCACGGCGATCGTACGCTCAGGCGGGCAGGCGCAGCAATCGGGGCGGGCGGCGCGTAAGCGCGTCGTAAGCCTGGCCGCGCAGCATCCGATCGGCCGCTCACGTCCACATCGGTTACGCCCCTCGCGGCAGGGCGTTACGGGTGCTGCTCTTCCTCCTGACTCGTCCTTCCCAGGACGGCCACCTCGGTGATGCGGGTCTCGTTGACAGCGAGTATCTCGAAGCGGTGGCCGTGGCACTCGACGAGCTCGCCAGTGTCCGGCACGCGCGCGAGCCGCTCGGAAAGGTACCCGCCGACTGTTGTCTCGTGATGACCCTCGAGCTCGAAGTCGAGCCGCGCTGCGAGCACCCGCATGGGCGCCTCTCCGTTGACCCAGAGGTGTCCGTTCTGTTCGTGGAAGAGCTCCGCCCGGTCGGGGTCGAACTCGTCCTCGATCTCGCCGACGAGCTCCTCGAGGATGTCCTCCATGGTCAGCAGGCCGATGACTGTGCCGTGCTCGTCGTGGACGAGCGCCAGGTGCACGCGCCGCTCGCGCATCTCGCGCAGCACCTCGTCCACGCGCGCCGACTCCGAGATGTGCGCCAGCGGCCGCGCCAGCCGCGACAGGTCGATGCTCTCCGCGTCCTCGAAGATCAGCGGAAGCAGATCCTTGGCGTTGACGACGCCTACCGCCGACTCGAGTCCGCGGTCCGGCTCGCAGAGGGGCAGCCGCGTGCGCCCGGTAGCGATGGCGCGCTCCGCGATCGTGCGCGGGGAGTCCGCCGTGAGGACCAGGTCGATGTCGCCGCGCGGCTTCATCACCTCCCGGGCACGCATGTCGCCGAAGACGAGCGCCGCCTCGGAAAGCTCCTGCTCCTCCCGTTCGATCAGGCCCTCGCGCGAGCTCTCGCGCAGCAGCTGGCGTAGCTCGTCCTCGCTGTGCGGCTGATGCCCCGCCTCAGACGCCGGGGGCACGCCGAACGGCTTCAGCAACAGGTTGCCCATGGCGTTGAAGAGGTCCACCAGCGGTTTGGTCGAGAGATAGAAGGCCCGCATCGGCGGCGCCAGCGCCAGCACCACCGGGGCAGTGCGGGCGATGGCCAGGCTCTTCGGCGACAGCTCCCCTACCACGACATGCAGGGTGGTGATGATCAGGAACGCGACCGCCGACGCCAGCCCGAAACCGCCAATCGTGGCCGCGTCCCCGAGTATCGGCTCCAGCAGGTCGTGAAAGGCCGGCTCGCCAAGCGCGCCCAGGCCCAGTGACGCCATCGTGATCCCGAGCTGGCAGGCCGACAGATACGCGTCGATGTGATCGACCGCATGCGCCACCGACTTCGCTCCGGGTCTCCCTTCGCGGAGCAGCTCCTGCGCCTGAGTCGGCCGAAGGCGCGCCACGGAGAACTCGACCGCGACGAAGAACCCGTTCGCCGCCACTAGTACGAGTGCGAGGATAAGCTCCCCGGCCATCAGCCGCGGCGCCGAGAACGGGAGGGTCTAAGCGGAGGCTCGTCTTCCACGCCGTCGC
>JBKGUS010000510.1:0-7950 GCA_046462295.1 Thermoleophilaceae bacterium
CCGGAAGCGCCTCGGGATCGGCAGCAGGTCGCCGCGCCTGCGGCCGATCGTCGTCCACGGCGCCGATAGCTCGGCGGTCGTCACGCGGCCGGCCGGGTCGCGCACGTCCACGCCCTGGGCATTTGCGCGGACGAGCCCGTAGACGGCGTACCCGCCCCTCGATGCGGGACGCACGCGGGTGAACATCGACTCGGTCTCCCCCAGGACGAGCGAGCGGAAGCTGCCCAGCACCGCCGCCCACACGCAGAAGATGGACGGATCGCGCGGGACCGGCCCGCTCGCCGGTTCGGAGGACGCGCAGTGGTCGTTGGTGGCCGTTCGGCAGGCCTTCGTGGTCCAGCCCTCGGCGGTCAGCGTGACCCCCGGCCCGCCGGGCTCGGGGGTCGGGTCCATGGAGGGGAAGTCCTCGGCGGTCGGCACGCGCTTGCCGCCCACGTGGGTGGTCACCTCGCTGCCGTCCGCGCTCGTGGCCGTCACGGCCACCCGAGGGGTGCGCTCGCCGGGCTGCGTGTCCGGCGCTTCCACCACGCCAAGGATCGCTCGCACCCGAAGAGCCTCCTTCCCGCCGCCTCGCCGCAGGCGGAAGGGCCGCGACAGGAGCACCTGCCCGGCCCGCCCCCGGTCGGGGACGATCGTCACGCTCGTGGTGTCCGCGAGCGTGACTCCGCAAACGGGGGCGGGGGACACCGGCTGCCGGGACACGCCGCCGCGGCTCGAGCAGGGCATCCGACCGCCCCACCGGATCCATCACCCTGTACCTCGCACGAGCGGGAGAAGCGTGACATCAGCGAGTGGACACTTGTACCTGATAATGTGTCCACATGGCCGATGTCGGCGTCCGCGAGCTCAAGCAGCGCCTGTCCGAGTACCTCGACCGCGCCGAACAGGGCGAGCTCGTCCGAGTCACGGATCGAGGGCGGCCGAAAGCCCTTCTCGGACCACTCCCCGGGCGCGCGAACGTCGAGGCCGGTATCTCCCAGGGGTGGATTCGCCCCGGCTCCGCAAGCGGGCTGGGTCCGGTCCGGCGGGTGAAGGGCCGCGGACGGGTGCTGGACGCTCTCGGCGAGGACCGCGGCGAGTGAGCCTATACGTCGACTCGAGCGCCCTGCTCAAGCGGTATGTCGACGAACCGGACTCCGAGCTCGCCGATTCGCTTCTCAAGAACGATCCCTCGCTCCTGACCGCGCGCCACACCGTCGTCGAGGTGAGGCGTAACCTCGCGCGCCTCCTGGATGGCCGCGACCTCGCCTCGGCTCGCTCGGCCTTTGCGCGCGATCTAGAGGTCCTCTCGATCGTCGAGTTGGACGAGGTCACCTGCGAAGGCGCGGCGACCGTGGCGGAGGTGACCGGGGTCCGGACGCTCGACGCCCTCCATCTCGCAGCCGCCCAGCGCGTGGGCGGCCCCGCTGTTCCGTTCCTCACCTTCGACGCGCGCCAGGCTCAGGCGGCGCGAGCGCTCGGCCTTACGGTCGTGGGCGCCTGAATCGCTACGCCCGCGTCCGGTACAGGCGCATCGTCAGCGGCGCGAACACCGCCGTCAACACTGCGGCCTCCCCGAGCACCAGGAAGATGTCGCCCGCCTCGGCGTTCCCGTCCATCAGGCTGCGGGCGCCCGTCACCAGGTGGGAGAACGGGTTCACGTCCACGAACGCCTCGATCGCGCTCGGCAGTGTCTCCGGCGGCACGAACGCGTTGCTGATGAAGAGCAGCGGGAAGAGCGCCATGAAGCCTGTGTTCATCACCGCGTTCGGCGAGCGCATCAGCAGGCCGACGGTCGTGAAGACCCACGCCAGCCCGAAGGCCATCACCACCACGAGGGCCATCGCCGCGATCACGCCGTCCACGCCTCCCTCGGGCGAGTAGCCCAGGATGACGCCGACGATCACCACGACGGTGCCCGCCAGGACGTAGCGCATGCTGTCCCCCACGACCGCGCCCACGAGCGGCGCCGCAGACCAGATCGGCAGCGACCGGAACCGGTCGACCACGCCCTTGGTCATGTCGGTGTTGAGCGACACGCCGGAGTAGACCGTCGTGAAAAGCACCGACATCACGAGCGTGCCGGGCAGGATGAACTGGAGGTACTCGCCGGTCGAGCCCGCGATCGCCCCGCCGTACATGTAGGTGAACAGCAGCGTGAAGAGCACGGGTGTGATCGTCACGTCGATGAGCTGCTCGGGGACGTGCTTGATCTTCAGCATCCCGCGCCACCCGAAGGCGATGGCAGCCGTGCGGGCGTCAGCGAGCGGAGGCCGCTCGGTCGACGAGATCGCCTTGCGGACCGCCGCGGCGTCGGCGTCGGTAGCGGTCTGTGGCCTGGTCGTGGGGGTGCTCATGCCACTCGCTCCTCCTCGGGGGTCGCTCCGTCGTCCTGCGTCTGGTCCTCGGCCGGGTGGCCCGTCAGCGCCAGGAACACCTCGTCGAGGCTCGGCTGGCCGAGCGAGAAGTCGGCGATCCTGATGCCGGACCGGGACAGCTCGGCGATGCCCTCGGCGGCGCGGTCGGAGTCGGCGCACGACGCCGACAGCGCGGCCGGGTCGGCCTCGAGGTGCACGGTGCCGAGCTCGCGGGACAGGATGCGCTCGGCCTCGGGCCGCTGCTCGGGGTCGAGCAGCCGCACGTGCAGCGCGCCCGAGCCGACCGAGGCCTTGAGCTGGCCCGGCGTGC
Organism: Thermoleophilaceae bacterium; assembly: GCA_046462295.1. Classification (GTDB taxonomy): domain Bacteria; phylum Actinomycetota; class Thermoleophilia; order Solirubrobacterales; family Thermoleophilaceae; genus JACVRW01. The sequence goes on from JBKGUS010000510.1 coordinate 2,668, forward strand.
CCTCGGCGATCACCCGGCCGTGATCGATCACGGCGATACCGTCGGCGAGCTGGTCGGCCTCGTCGAGGTACTGGGTGCAGAGCAGGATCGTGGTCCCGCCGGCCTGCATCGCGCGGATGATGTCCCAGACCTGGTTGCGCGAGCGCGGGTCGAGCCCGGTGGTGGGCTCGTCCAGAAACATCAGCTCGGGAGTGACGACGATGCTCGCCGAGATGTCGAGCCGCCGCCTCATGCCGCCCGAGTAGTTCTTGACGAGCCGGCCCGCGGCCTCGGTCAGGCCGAAGGCGTCCAAGAGCTCGTCGGCGCGCTCCTTGGCCCGGTGCCGGCCCAGGCCGAGCAGCCGACCGAGCAGGATCAGGTTTTCGCGCCCGGTCAGGTCCTCGTCAACCGAGGCGAGCTGGCCGGTCAGGCTGACCGCGCTGCGCACGGCGTCGGCATCGCGGACGATGTCGTGGCCGAGCACGCGCGCCTCGCCTTCGTCGGGGCGCAGCAGGGTCGCGAGCATGCGGATCGTGGTGGTCTTGCCGGCGCCGTTGGGGCCGAGGACGCCGTACACCGAGCCGCTGCGCACGGCCAGGTCCACGCCGTCGACTGCCCGTGTCTCGCCGAAGTTCTTGACGAGGCCGGTGGCCTCGATCGCAAGTGTGGAGGGAGTGCTCATAGCGTCGGCCCCGACGTTATCGATCGCATGCCGGTAAGACTGCGTGGATGCGGTTAAGTCATCGGTCACCGGTGAAGATCGAGATCGACACCCCACATGGAGCGGCTCTGGCCCACCTGTACGAGGCCGACAGGGCGGCCGGCGCGCTGGTGCTCGGCCATGGCGCCGGCGGCGGCTTCGCGGCCAAGGACCTGGTGGCGGCCACCGGCGCGGCCCTCGAGGCGGGTCTCACTGCGGTGCACGTAGAGCAGCCCTATCACGTGGCCGGCCGGAGCTCGCCCGCGCCTGCGAAGCAGCTCGACGCGGCATGGACCGCGGTCGTGGAACATCTGCGCGGAGACGCCCTGAGCGGGCTCCCGCTCGTGGCGGGCGGGCGCTCGGCAGGCGCCCGGGTGGCCTGCCGCACGGTCGCCGAGACCGGCGCGGTGGCGGTGCTGTGCCTGGCTTTCCCGGTGCACCCGCCCGGCCGCCCCGAGAAGACGCGCCTGGACGAGCTCGACGCCGTGGAGGTGCCCGTGCTCGTCGTGCAGGGCGACAGCGACCCCTTCGGAATGCCGCCGACCGCCCCGGGCCGCGAGGTGGTCACGCTGCGCGGCAACCACAGCCTCAAGAACGATCTGCCGGCGCTGGCGGCCGCCGTGCGGGGCTGGCTGCCGGGCGTGCTCCACTAAGCGGTGGACTTCCCTGGCCGGGCGGGGGATACTCGCTCGCCATGTTGAGGAGAGTGGCGGTGGGCACCGACGGCTCCGAGACGGCCTCCGAGGCGGTGAAGGCGGCCACCGAGATCGCCCGGCGTTTCGACGCGGAGCTGATCCTGCTCGGCGTCTTCCAGGACGGCTCCGGCGCGCCAGGACCAGACGATCCGGAGCTCCAGTGGGCCTCGAGCCCGACAGCCCGTCTGCGCGAGATCCTCGACCGCACCGAGACGGAGGTGCGCCGCTCCGGAATCGAGTGCCGGACGCTCACCGACGAGGGCGAGCCGGGCGAGGTGCTCGTGCGACTGGCCGAGTCGTGCGAGGCGGACGTGCTGGTGATCGGCAACAAGGGCATGCACCGGCGCGTGCTGGGAAGCGTCCCCAACACGGTCACCCACCGAGCGCCGTGCTCGGTCTTCGTGGTCAAGACGACGTAGCCGTCACCTACACTGCCGCCGGTGGGAGAGACCGGCGTACCGCCGCCCGTGCGGCGCTTCATCGCCAGCCACATCGTCTCGGTGGCCCAGCTGGAGGTGCTGCTCCTCCTGCGCGCTGCCGCCGACAAGGAGTGGACGGCAGGCGAGGTCGCACGCGCGCTCGTGACCCAGCCCGAGGCGGCCGCCGGCTGGCTGGACGACCTTCTGGGGCGAGGGCTCGCCACCGAGAGCGACGGCCGGTACCGGTATGCGACGCCGGGCGCCGACGTCGAGCAGACGGTCGACGCGCTGGCCGAGAGCTATGCCAAGTACCGCGTCGCGGTGATTGGGCTCATCTTCGGGAAGCCGAGCGAGGGGGTCACCCGTCTCGCGGACGCCTTCAGGATCAGGCGGAAGCCCTGAAATGGCCACCGCGGTCTACATCCTGTCGGCGCTGATCAGCCTGGCCTGCGCGGTCCTGCTGCTGCGCGCCTTCGCACAGGCGCGCACGGCGCTGCTCCTGTGGGCGGCGGTCTGCTTCCTCGGGCTGACGCTCAACAACACGCTGCTGTTCGTGGACAAGGTCGTGGCCACGGACGTCGACCTGTCGCTCTGGCGCACCATCCCGGCGCTCGCGGGGATGCTCGCGCTGGTGTTCGGGCTCCTGTGGGAGGAGACGCGGCCGTGAGCGCCGACTTCGTCAGCGGCGCGACGATGGCGGCCTCGCTCGTCATCGCGGTCCTCTTCTTCCGCTACTGGAGCCAGACCCGGGACCGGCTCTTCCTCGGGTTCGCGCTGGGATTCGCCGTCTTCGCGGTGAGCCGCCTCATCCTCGCCTTCCTCGACGAGGACGACGAGGGCCGGATCTTCGTCTACGGGCTGCGGCTGCTGGCCTTCCTACTGATCCTCGCCGCGATCGTCGACAAGAACCGCAGCGGTCGCGCGCCCCCCGTGCCCGAGCAGAACGGCCGGCCGAGGGCCGCGGTCAGAAGGGTCCAGGCCCGGTGATGCGGCGCGTGCCGCCCTCCGGCCGGCGCACGAAGACCTGCCAGGAGTAGTAGGAGAGGAAGGCATCGCGGTCGCGCCGGATGCGGCCGGCGTAGGCGAGCACCGCGCGGACGTAGAGGTCCGAGGGGTTGTAGGCATAGAGGGCGCCGGTGAGGTCGCCCGGCGCGCCGGAGGCGCTCAGGTAGTTGGCGGCGCCCATGATCGCGTCGTGCGGGTCGTTCACGTCGCCGCCCATTCCGTAGGCGTCCCAGGTGGAGGGAATGAACTGCATCGGGCCCTGGGCGCCGGCGGCGCTCGAGTTGCGCATGCGGCCGAAGGCCGACTCCACGAAGTTCACGGCCGCAAGCACGGGCCACTGGACGCCGAAGCGGCGCTGGGCCTTGCGGTAGTGGGAGAGCAGCAGGCGGGGCGGCTCGGGCGGGCCGGTGCGGTAGCGGCCCGGCGTGGGCGGCGTGATCTTGCCAAGGCCGCGGCGTGCGCGGAAGGTGGCGCGCAGGTGGGCCGCGGGCTTCGCGGGCAGGTGCTCGAGCACCCGTTGGGCGAGGGCGCGGCGGCTCGTGAGGAGGAGGTGGATGCGCTGCTGGTGGAGCGCCCAGTGGGTGACGTCGCGGGGCGGCGGGTGGGCGCCGAGATCGCCGTCGGTGCGCCAGCGGTCAATGGCCTCGGCGAGGGCGGCGTGGGTATCGGCGAGACGGCCGGCGAGCGCCCGCGGCTCACGCGGGATGGAGGCGTCCAGGCGCGGCGCGGCCTGTTGCTGCTGCGGCGGCTGCGGCGCGCTGTTGCGGTCGCTCGATGCGCCGGGATCGTTGCTGCAGGCGGCGAGTGACGCCGCGAGCGCCGCGAAGGTCAACAGTCCTCGCCTCATCCGAGCGTCCTACGGTAGATCGAGATCGCGAAGGAGGCGGTAACCGTGGCGTGGGCGACGGCTTCCGTGGGCGTGACGTGGCGGACGCTCGGCCCCATCGCGACGGCGTTGGCCACGTCCTCGGGCGCGAGATCGAGCCACCACTCGTGCTCAACCCGCTGCTCGAGATCGAGGTGCGCCTCGAGCGACGCGGCGAGACGCTCCTCCTTGCGCTCGTCGACGGTGAGGAGGCCGAGCGCCGTGACGAGCTCCGCCAGGTGCCGCCCGGTCGGCGTCACGACCGCGAGCGCGCCGCCCGGCTGCAGCACCCGTGCGATCTCCGGCCCGTTGCGCGGGGCGAACACGCTGAGGACGAGAGCCGCGACGTCGTCGCGCACCGGAAGCGGGCGCCAGGCATCGCAGGCGACGGCGGCGATGCGGGGATGGGCCCGAGCCGCGCGCCGAAGCGCGTGCTTGGAGAGGTCGAGAGCGAGCCCGGCGCGGCCGGGAAGCCGGTCGAGGACGCGAGCGAGGTACCAGCCGGTGCCGGCGCCGAGGTCGAGGACACAGCCGGGCGGGGGCGCCGACCGCGCCGCCTCGTCGTCGGGCGACCGCTTCGCAGGGCCGCCGACCGCCCGCTCCGGCTCGCCGCCGCCCGCCCGCTCTGGCTCGCCGCTGAGCGCCCGCACGGCCTCCTCGGCGAGCGCGTCCGCCAGCGGCGCGAAGTGCCCGGCACCGAGGAACGCCTCGCGCGCGGCCACCATCTGCGACGTGTCCGCGCTTCCCAGCTTCGCGTCGCCCGGCAGCAGGCTCAGGTAGCCGCTTCGGGCCACGTCGAACATATGACTGTTCGCGCACGTGACGCTCCCGCCCGATCGCGACAGCCCGCCCCCGCAGTGCGGGCATGCCAGTAGGTCGAGGGCGTCGTCGAGCACGGGCTCAACCGTCGTCGCAGCGGCGGCCGTCGTCCACGATCCGCTCCGGCGCGAAGCGAGTCGACAGACGCATGAACCCGCGCTCGTCCGCGATCACCCTCGTCCAGCCCCCGGCGCGCTCGACGCAGCCGCCGGCCGCGAACCAGAACGGCGTCCACCGCACCCGCACGAGCGCTTCGCCGGGCCGCTTCACGTCGAGCAGCAGCTCGTCCGAGCCGAACTGCTCCAGCACGATGTTCGCCCGCCCCTGCGAGATCACCATCGGGGCGGGCAGAAGCACCTCGTACACGCGCCACTCCCGCGAGCGCCAGCGCAGCTGCAGGTAGGGCAGCCCGTCCTCGATCAGCGCCCGCTCCGCGTAGGAGCTGCGATCCGGCTTGGCGCTTGGCAGCGCCACGTAGCGAACCGCGTTCTCCGCGAGCCAGCTCGCGTAGGTCAGCCGGTTCAGGTCGCCGCGGTAGAAGACCGGGTTGCGGCCGGTGTCGAGCTGGCGCTGCCAGCCGCGCGCCAGCGGCGCGAGCGGCGCAACCTCGGCGTTCTCCCAGCGGCTGCTCGTGAAGGGGATCTCGATGCGGCGCTGGCCCGGCAGCGTCGCGAGGTATGCGCGCAGCGGCTCGAAGTAGCCCGACTCGGCGGCGGGGTCGTGGATCGCCTTATCTATGTCGCGGATAGCGGAGGTCCACTGCCAGTAGCCGAGCAGGCCGAGGCCGGCGACCGCCACAGA
>JBKGUS010000511.1:0-3636 GCA_046462295.1 Thermoleophilaceae bacterium
GCCAGTTCTGGACGGAGGCCCTGCCCGCGATCCCCGGCTGGCCGGACGCGCCATGTGGCTATCTCGAGCTCAGCCCCCACTACGCGGCGGCCAGCGGGATGGCGCAGGATCAGGGCTGGCGATACGGCCACCTCCGCGGCGGACACTTCGAGATGCTCGTGCGGCCAACTGAGGTGGCCGACGCGATCCTCGAACTTGCCGGGGAACGCTAAATCGGTCACTGAGGTCTTCTCCGTAGGCCGGAAGCGAGCACTCGCGGGCCTTGTGACGGATCTGTTTCCTCGCCGGTCTCCTCGTGCGCGCGACTTCGCACAGATGGCTCCGTATGCAGCGGTTTCGTCGCACACCGCGCGTACCGTCACCGGGAGGTGGCAAGACGGAGCGGTTGAGAGGCGAGGTCGCTGCGTGACTGTGATAGCCGAGGTGTGGACGGGCGAGCAGCGGGACGCAGACGATGTCGAGGGCGCAGCCCGGAGAATCGCTGGAGGAACCAGGCGCTGGCCACCGAGAGACGGCCGAACCCGGGCGGCGCGGCCGACACAGCTCGGGCGCACGGCCCACGATGGCCGTCACCAGGAGGTCGACGTGCTTCGAGAGTGCCGGCCGCGCCGGCGCTACCCAGTCTGTTGCCTGCCGCGCGACGAGCACGCCCCGCCCGAACGTCGTCCGCCAAGCCCATGAGCGCCCGACGTTCGATCGACAGCGGGCGCCGCAACCACGACGAATACCCATCGGGGCTGCAGCCGGTACCGCGGACCGCACTGACGCTGGAGGAGGCGGCGGCGAGCCTCGGCGTATCGCTGTCGCACTTCCGCCGCCACATCCTCCCGGAGCTGCGGGTCATCTATTCCGGCAACGTGCGGCTTGTGCCGCTCGCAGACCTCGCCCACTGGGCGGACAAGCAGGCTAGGTTGGCAGGCGCAGCGTGAGCGACCGTCAGGAGGCAGCCGTGGCGAGGCACAGCCCGCAGAAGATCGGGATCGAGACCCGCACCGACAAGAAGGGGCGCGAGCACCACCGCGGCGTCGTGTATGACAAGCGAAGCGGCAAGAAGATAGTCGGCCCGTGGACGCAGTCGCTCGCCGCCGCGCGAGCGTGGCGGAACGACGCGCTCGACCGGCTTGCGAAGGGGACGCTGTCGGGCGACCGCGGGCCGACCGTCCGGGTGGCGATCAGGACCTTCCTGCGGGGGATCGAGGACGGCTCGATCCACAACCGCTCCCGGCGGCGCTACAAGCCAAGCGTCGTGCGCGACTACAAGCGCGACCTCGGGCAGCGCATCGACCCACTGCTCGGGCCGCGCCACCTGCGCGAGGTCCAGCTGCCCGACGTGCAGCTGGTCGCTGACACGCTGTCAGGACGCGGGCTGTCGGCCTCGAGCGTGAGGAACACGATCACGGCGCTGCGGGCCCTCTACGCGTGGGCCCGGCCGCGTGGTCTGGCGTTCCAACAGCCCTGCGACGGCGTCCGCCTGCCGGGCGCCGAGGAGCAGCGGATGCGGGTCGTCTCGCCCGACCAGGCCGCGCTGCTAGTCGGCGCCCTGACCGGCCACGACCGCACCGCGTTCGCGCTGGCCTGCTATGCGGGCCTGCGGGCGGGGGAGCTGCTCGCGCTCGACTGGGACCACGTGGACCTCGAGCTGCGCGTGATCCGGGTGGAGCGCGCCTGGGATCACGGTTCGAAGGAGTTCATCGCCCCAAAGTCGAAGGCGGCCTATCGGGTCGTACCGATCACCGAGCGCCTGTGGCTGGTCCTGACCCACCATCGCGAAGCGCTCGGCGAAGCCGGGCTGCTGCTGCCCGCCCTGCGCGGAGAAAGGTCCCGCCCGATGGGGCACTCGGCGCTCGTCAAGCGGCTCAAGAAGCGCTGGGCCAACGAGGGGCTCGAGCCGCTCAAGCTGCACGAGGGCCGCCACACGTTCGCTTCGCTGCTGATCGCGTCGGGCGCGAACGCGAAGGCGATCACCACCTACATGGGCCACAGCTCGATCCAGGTCACCTACGACCGCTACGGCCACCTGATGCCCGGCTCGGAGGCGGAGGTGGCGGGGCTGCTCGACACCTACCTCGCGCGCGGCGCCGCCTGAAGCGCTTACCCACCTGCTTCCCCACGGGCCCGTGAAGCGGCCGCTTTGCAGGGAGTTTCGCCAGAACCCGTCGGACTCATAATCCGTCGGTCGGTGGTTCGAACCCACCCCGGCCCATGCAGAGAAACCCGCTCCCAGAGCGGGTTTTCTCCCTTCGTGGCGCGCGCTGCTGGCGTCTCGGGGCCACCCCTGGGGCCACCAGCCACGGACGGCGTCTGACGCTCGCAGTGACCGTGGGTGATCACGTGCAACGCGGCCCAGTTCCCCTCGCCTCGCACAGCCCGGACGCTGTTCGGCTGGGGGCCGAAAGGTCGCTGGTTCAAATCCAGTCGCCCCGATCTCCCGCCGCAAGCGAATGCGTCCGCATAGGCACGCAGACCGGCTTAGGTAAGCCGATCTGCGGACCCATTCGGCTCGATTCGGGAGCCGGGTCAGACGCAATCCAGACGCACCCCGCTGGGAATCCAGACGCAGCAGGGGCCGCCTCACGATAAGCCGCGCGCATCCGCCGTAGCCGGCGGCCCCCCGCGAACGAGGCCCGCGGGCACATATGTCGAACCGGCCTCGAGCACCTAGGACTCGATCAGCCCGGAGCACTGGACCGCGCCAGCTGGCGGCCCTGCCCCGCACGGGGACCAAGTGGGACCGGCAGGCCAGCTCCCCGCTCCACGGCTTCGAGCCTCACCACTGGCGGGCAATCGCCCGTGTGGAGTAGGTCCGCTACGCGACGCGCCGGAGCAGCACCGGAGGGGAAGCTGAACTCGCCCCCTCCGGGACGACGTGGCGGCGTGGAGGGCGGACCCGGAGTCGAACTGCGTACGGCGTGCTCCCGTACTGGTCGAGCCGGAGCTCTTCTACGGAGGAGCTTCGGAGCCCCCTACCCCAACGAGGCAACCCCCCAGGTCGAGAACAACGGCAACGACAAGAACGGCAACGACAAGGAATGGAGAAGCAGCGGGTCGGCGGCGAAGCCCTCCGACGCAGGGGGCCGGGGACGGCGAGTCCCCGGACTGTGGAACGAACGAAGCAGAGAGGAAGCCGAAACCGTGACGGGAGAAGAGATACGACGCGAGCTACGCACGATCAGCAGGACGTCGACGGCCGGCCTGGCGCCGGAGCCCAGGCCGCGGCTGCCGAAGAACGCCACCGCGGTGAGCACCAACTGGAGCTGGGCGATCCTGATTGCCTGGTACCCCAGCACGTGCAGCGAGCCCGGCTGCGGGAAGCGGCGGCAGAAGAGGCAGCGGGTCGCCTACCACTTGAGGACGGGCGAGACGCGCTGCCCGGTCCACGTGCAGCACCTCGTCTTCGAGCAGACCGACTACGGCCGGCGCCGCAAGCAGGGACACCAGGCGCATCAGCGCGACCGGCAGCGGCGGGCTGCACGGGGCGCCCGCTACCGCGAGGAGATGCGCCAGCAGCGCGCCGCCGACGCACGCGAGCTAGACGACGGACTCGACCGCACCCTCGCTTGCGATGACTGATCTAGAGCGGGCGGTTCCAACGGTTCCGGGCTACGGCCGCCGCCCGGCTGGCGACCGGCCGGCCGG
>JBKGUS010000512.1:0-9154 GCA_046462295.1 Thermoleophilaceae bacterium
CTCCGAGGACCTCGTGATCGCGGGCAAGCCCTACTACACGGTCGGCGGCACGTTGCCGCTCGAGCGCGACCACCAATCGAACCTGAACACCAGGCTCGATTTGGACAGGCAAGAGGCCCTGCCCGGCAACGGCCGGATGCCGGCCGGCGATCCGGTGCGCCTCTAGCGTGCGAGCGGCCCTGATCGAGGAGGCCGGCCGGCCGCCTGCGCCGGCGGAGGTGCCGGAGCCGCGGCGCCGGCCCGGCGAGGCGCTCGTGCGGATCCACGCCGCCGCGCTCAACCCGGTCGAGCTGCACATCTGGAACGGCCACTTCTTCGACGGCCCGCCGCGGCCGCCGTACGTCATCGGGCTCGAGGGCGTGGGCGTGGTCGAGGAGGGCGAGCGGCTCGCGCCGGGCACACGCGTGCGCGTGGAGTACGTGCACCCGGGTTACGGCCGCGACGGCGCCGTTGCGGAGTACGCGGTGGCGCCGGAGGAGCCGGACGCATCGGACCGTGCCTCGCAGGCGTCGGTGGCGCCGATCGGGAATGGGCTCGAGGACGTCGAGGCCGCCGCACTCGGCGTTCCGGTGTTCACGGCGCTGATGTGCCTGGAGCGCGCGCAGAAGGCAGGCGCGTCGCTGGAGGACGCGCACGTGCTGGTGACGGGCGCGACCGGCGCGGTGGGCTTGATGGCTGTCCAGCTGGCGAAGCTGATGGGCGCGGCGCGGGTGGTCGCCGCGGGGCGCAATCCGGAGCGGCTGCAGCGGGCGCGCGAGCTCGGGGCGGACGCGACGGTGGAGCTGGGCGGCGCCCCGCCGGACGCGACCGCGGATCTCGGCGGCGCCCCGGCGGACGCGACCGCGGATCTCGGCGGCGCCCCGACGGAAGCGGACCGTGGCGCGCGACCCGCCGCGGGGGCCGCCCCCCGGGTCGCTTCGCTCCGCGACCGCTTCGCCGAGGCCGCCGGCGGCCGCCTGGACATCGCGCTCGACCCGCTCTGGGGCGAGCCCGCTCGGGCGGCGATCGACGCCCTCACGCACGACGGCGTCTACGTGAGCTTCGGGCAGGCCGCATCGCCGCTGGCCGAGCTGTCGGGCATCCCGATGCGCAACCGGCGGGTCACGGTGGTGGGCCACTCGGGCGCCTGGGCGACGCCGCAGGCGCGCCAGGCGGCCTTGGCCCGGGCCCATGAGCTCGCCGCGCAGGCGGGCGGGCGGCTCACGCTCGACACCGAGGAGCTTGCCCTCGCGGATATCGCGAGCGCCTGGGAGCGGCTGTCGCGGTCGGCCGGCCGCCGGCTGGTGGTCCGGCCGTGAACGTCGTGACCGAGGCAATCCCCTACCCCCGCTTCAGCGACACCGAGATGGCTCGCCGGCGCGACGCGCTGGCCAGGGAGCTCGAGGCGGCCGACGCCGCCCACGCCGTGCTGTACGGCGCGAACAAGGCGGGCCCGGCGGTCGCCTGGCTCACGCGCTGGCCGGTCACCCGCGAGGCGCTCTGCGTGTTCACCCCCGGTGAGCGCGACCTGCTGCTCGTGAACTTCTACAACCACATCCCGAACGCCGAGCGGATCGCCACGGAGGCGGCCGTCCGCTGGGCGGGGCCCAAGCCGATGGCCACCGCGATCGAGGAGCTCGAGCGCCGCGGTGCTCGCGGGACGCGCGTGGCCGTGATCGGGCCGCTCGGCTACCGGCCGTGTGCGGCGCTTGCCTCGTTCGCGCTTCCGGTGCCGCTGGACGACGCCTACACGCGCCTCCGCCTGCGGAAGTCGGCCGAGGAGCTCGACTGGCTCAGGGTGGGGTGCGGCTTCACCGATGACGCCGTGCGGGCGGTGCAGGAGCAGGCGGGGCCCGGCACGGACGAGCGCGAGCTCGGGAACCTCGCCGAGCGCGCCTACGTGGGCCGGGGCGGCACGACCCACATCCACTACTTCGGGCAGGTCGTCCCGGCGCAATGGCCCGCGGCGCGCAAGCTCGAGCGCGGCGACGTCCTCAGCTGCGAGATCAGCGCCTCGTACTGGGACTACACCGGACAGCTCCTGCGCACCTTCACGGTCGCCGACGAGCCCACGCCGCTCTACCGCGAGCTGCACGACGTGGCGGACGCCGCGTTCGACGCGGTGTTCGCCCGCGTGCGCGCCGGAGCGAGCGCCGCCGACCTGGTCGATGCCTCGGGCGTCATCGAGGACGCAGGCTTCACCACGCGCGACGACCTGGTGCACGGCTTCGTCGGCGGCTACCTGCCGCCCGTCCTCGGCGACAGGTCGCGCACGCTCGAGGAGGTCCCCGACTTCACGCTCGAGGAGGGCATGACGATCGTGATCCAGCCGAACGTCGTGACGCCCGACGAGAGCGCGGGGGTGCAGACCGGGGAGCTGGTGGCGGTCAGGACCTGGGGCGCGGAGCGCCTGCACGACTACGAGCGCGGCCTCCTCAGGATCGGCTGACGTGCAGGTCGACTGGGACGTGCCCATCGAGATGGACGACGGCGTCGTCCTGCGCGCCGACGTGTTCCGGCCCGAGGCCGGTCGCCACCCGGTGATCCTCTCCTACGGCCCGTACGCCAAGGGTCTCGCCTTCCAGGAGGGCTATCCGAACCAGTGGGAGCGGATGGTGTCGCAGCATCCTGACGTGGAGGCCGGGTCGTCGAACCGCTACCAGAACTGGGAGGTGGTCGATCCCGAGAAGTGGGTCCCGGACGGGTACGTATGCGTGCGCGTGGACTCGCGCGGGGCCGGGCGCTCGCCGGGGCGGCTGGACCCGTTCTCGCCGCGCGAGACGTCGGACCTCGCGGCGTGCATCGAGTGGGCGGCCGCGCAGCCGTGGTCGAGCGGCAAGGTTGGCCTGAACGGCATCTCCTACTACGCGATGAACCAGTGGCACGTGGCGGGCCGGGCGCCGCGCGGGCTGAGCGCGATGTGCGCCTGGGAGGGCGCGTCGGACTGGTACCGCGACGCCGTCCGTCACGGCGGGATCCTCTGCAAGTTCTTCGGCAACTGGTACGAGATGCAGGTCACGACCGTGCAGCACGGGATGGGGTCGCGGGGGCCCGTGCACCCCGTGACCGGCGAGGAGGCGTGCGGCCCCGAGACGCTCTCCGACGAGGAGCTGGCCGAGCGCCGGGCCGACTTCGCCGCCGACGTGGCCGCGTCCGAGCTCGACGGCGAGTACCACCGGGCGCGTTCGGGCGACTGGGAGCGCATCGAGGTCCCGCTGCTGTCCGCGGGCAACTGGGGCGGGCACGGGCTGCACCTGCGGGGGAACGTGGAGGGCTGGGTGCGGTCGGCGTCGCGGCAGAAGTGGCTCGAGCTGCACGGGCTCGAGCACTGGACGCACTTCTACACCGACTACGGCGTGCGCCTCCAGAAGCGCTTCTTCGGCCACTTCCTCAAGGGCGAGGACACGGGCTGGGACGAGCAGCCCCGCGTGCTGCTCCAGGTGAGGCACGTGGACGGGACCTTCGTCGAGCGCGGCGCGGAGGACTGGCCGATCCCGCGGACGGAGTGGACGCGCTGGGAGCTCGGTACCGGCTCGTACGACGCGCTCGGCGACGGGCTCACGTTCCAAGCCGAGCCGTTCGCGCGCGAGACGGAGATCACGGGCCCGTCGGCGGCGAAGCTCTTCGTCTCGTCGAGCACCACGGACGCCGACCTCTTCGTGGTCCTCCGCGCATTCGACCCCGACGGCGAGGAGGTGGTGTTCCAGGGCGCGATCGACCCCCACACGCCGGTGGCGCAGGGCTGGCTTCGCGCCTCTCACCGCAAGCTCGACCCGGTGCTCAGCGAGCCCTACCGCCCGTACCACGCCCACGACGAGAAGCAGCCGCTCTCGCCGGGGGAGGTGTACGAGCTCGACGTCGAGATCTGGCCCACTTCGATCGTCCTCCCGGCCGGGTACCGCCTCGCGTTCACGGTGCGCGGCAAGGACTACGAGTACCCCAAGGCCGGGGGAGACCGGCTGACCACGTTCCGGAACGAGCTGCGCGGCTCCGGGCCGTTCCTGCACGACGATCCCGGCGACCGGCCGGCCGAGCTGTTCGGCGGCACGGTGACGGTGCACGCCGGCTCGTACGTGTTGTTGCCGTTCGTGGGTACAACAACCTGATGAGGAAGGAGAACACCATGCCAGGACCACAACGCATCAGCTACGTCCCGCTGGAGAGCATGTCGCCAGACATGCAGGCCGAGATGGAGCGCTGCGCGCGCGAGGGGACGCCGCGTCCCGAGAGCTCCGCCGTGCGCGCCCATGTGCCGGCAGCCTTCTGGGCGTTCGCAAACGCCTGGGCGGACCTGTTCCGGAACGGCATCGTCGACCACTCCGTCAAGGAGCTCTGCCGGGTCTACGTGTCGCACAGCGTGAAGTGCGAGTACTGCGGCAACCAGCGGTCGGAGCGCGGCCGCAAGGCCGGATTGCAGGAGGGCAAGTACGACGAGCTCCTGAACTTCGAGTCCTCGGAGACGTACAGCGAGCGCGAGAAGGCGGCGCTTGCGTACACGGAGGCGATCGTCTGGACGGGCAACGCGGACGATGCGCTCTGGGAGCGCCTGTACGCCCACTTCGGCGAGGCCGAGCTGGTCGAGCTGGGCTGCTTCGTCGGGCTCACGCTCGGCCAGCAGTCGTGGCTGCGGCTGCTGGGCATCGACCACCACCAGGTGATGCCGGGAACGAGCGCCTCGATGGCACCGGGGTTCGAGACGGCCGACGCGCTCGCGGAGACCAAGAGCTCCGACCGCTACTGGGCGCGGGCCTGAGCGCGGCGCCAGCCCCTAACCGCGGGAGTTCGGCCGGGCCGTTTTCGCCCGGCTCCATACGAAAGTCAACCTATGGTTGACCAACGTATTGAGCCTCCTCAGGCGGAGGCCCGGACCCACCCCCTTACTGCGAGGACACGGGAGAGCAGATGCAGATCTTCGGCGACGACATCCGCTTCGGCGTCCACTCCGGGCCGCAGCACACGAGCTTCGACGACTACCGCGACCGCTGGCGCCGCTGCGAGGAGCTCGGCTACGAGTGGGTCTCCGCCTTCGACCACTTCCTGCCGATCCACAGCGATCCGACCGGCCCCATGTTCGAGGGGACGACGATGCTCGCCGCCATGGCCGCGCACACCAGCCGGGTGCGCTGCGGGATGCTCGTGCTCGGGGTGACCTACCGGCATCCGGCGGTCGTCGCGAACATCGCCTCCACCATCGACCACGTATCGGGCGGCCGGCTCGAGATGGGGATGGGCGCGGCCTGGTACGAGCTCGAGCACGACCAGTACGGCATCCCGTTCCCGCGGATCGGCGTGCGGATGGACATGCTCGACGAGGCCTGCCGGATCCTGCGGAGCCTCTGGACGCAGGAGACCACGACGTTCGAGGGACGCCACTACCAGCTGAAGGACGCGCGCATGGAGCCGAAGCCGCTCCAGGAGCACCTGCCGCTGGTGATCGGCGGGTCGGGCGAGCGCCGGACGCTGCGGATCGTCGCCGAGCACGGCGACATCTGGAACACGTTCTACGGCGACGTGGACGAGTACCGCCACAAGCTGGACGTGCTCGCCCGGCACTGCGCCGACGTGGGCCGCGACCCCGCCGACGTCCGGAAGTCGCTGACCTTCCGCGCCGTACTCGACGAGGACGAGCAGGAGGCCAAGGCGCGGGCCGGCGAGCTGTACGGCGACCCACCGCCCGAGCGGCTGCAGAAGATGCTGATCGTCGGCACCCCCGAGCAGTGCGTGGAGCGGCTCGGCGCGTACGCAGATCTGGGCGCGGGCGACTTCCTGCTGGGCGCCCTGCCTCCGATCGACCAGCGGACGATCGAGCTGGTGGCGGAGCAGGTGGCGCCCGCCATCAAGGCCGCGGTCGCGGCGTGAGCGTCCCGATCTATCCCGATCTGGCGGACAAGGTCGCCGTCGTGACCGGCGGGTCCAAGGGCATCGGCGCCGCCACGTGCGTGCTCCTCGGCCACAACCGCGCGAGGGTTGCGGTCTGCGGGCGTGACGAGCAGGACATCGAGCGCGTCACGTCGGACACCCGCGAGGCCGGCGCCGCCGAAGCGGCGGGCTTCGCTGCGGACCTGAGCGAGCCGGAGGGCGTCGCCCGCCTGCGCGCCGAGATCGAGGAGAAGCTCGGTCCCGCGCAGGTCCTGTTCGCGTTCGCCGGCGGCTTCGGTGCCCGCACCCCGCTGCTCCGGACCCAGCTCGAGGAGTGGAACGGCGTCATCGAGTCCAACCTCACGAGCACGTTTCTTACGCTGCGCGAGTTCGGCGCCGGCATGGCCGAGCGCGGCTCGGGCTCGATCGTGACCATGGCGTCGAACGCGGCCCGCTTCCTCGACATCAAGCTGACCGCGTCGTATGCGGCCGCGAAGGCGGGCATCGCGATGCTGAGCCGCCACGCGGCGCTCGAGCTCGGCGAGCACGGCGTGCGCGTGAACGTGCTCGCCCCGGCCACGATCCTGAGCGAGCGCGTGAAGAGGAACATGGACGAGGAGCGCCTCGCGCAGATCGCGGCGATGTCCCCGCTCGGCACGATCGGAGTGCCGGACGACCCCGCCATGGCAGCGCTGTTCCTCGCCTCCGACTCCGCCCGGTGGATGACCGGCGTGACGCTGGATGTGGCCGGCGGCCGCATCATGATGTGAACGTCCGGGCCTAATCGCCGCGCATCTCGCGCGCCGCCTGCTCCACCGCCTCCACGATCCCCAGGTAGCCCGTGCAGCGGCACAGGTTGCCCGCAAGCGCCTCGCGCAGCTCCTCGTCGCTCGCGTCCGGGTGCTCGCGCAGGAACGCCTCCATCGACATCAGGAAGCCCGGCGTGCAGAAGCCGCACTGCAGCGCATGTGCCTCGTGGAACGCGCGCTGGAGCGGATGCAGGCCCTCCTCGCCCGCGAGTCCCTCGACGGTCCTGAGCGCGCGGCCGCGGGCCTGGACGGCCAGCATCAGGCAGGAACGCACCGGCTCGCCGTCGAGCTGCACCGTGCATGCGCCGCAAACGCCCTGCTCGCAGCCGACCTTGGTCCCGGTCAGACCGGCGGTGTGGCGGATGAAGTCGGACAGCAGCGTCCGGGGCTCCACGTCGGCGTCGTAGTCGCGCCCGTTGATCTCCACGGTGATCCTCACGCCATCGCGTCCTCGATCGCACGGCGGGCCAGCTCGGCGCAGAGCGCCCGGCGGTGGTCGTCCTCGACCTCCTGGGCCGCCAGCGCGGCGGCTTCCCCGGGTGAGGCACCGGCCGACAGCGCCCGCTCGGCTGCCTCGGCGCGCACCGGCATCGGCCCCGCGCCGAGCAGCACGATCGCCGCGTGTACGCCGCGGGCCACCACGGCCGCCGCGCCCGCCGTCGCGAAGTCGCCGTGCGTGCGCGCGTGCTCGGCGAACCCGCTGCCCGCTCCTGCCACCGGCTCTGGCACCTCGATCTCGACGAGCAGCTCGTCCGGCTCGCGGACCGTGTAGAGGGGCCCGAGGAAGAACTCGGAGGCGTCAACCGCGCGGGTGCCGCCGGGCGAGCGCAGGTGGAAGCGCGCCCCGAGGGCGGTGAGCGCCACCGGGAGCTCGGCGGCGGGATCGGCGTGCGCGACCGAGCCGCCCACCGTTCCGCGGGTGCGGATCTGCGCGTGCCCGACCAGGCGGATCGCCTTGCCGAGCAGCGGCCAGCGCTCCGGGACGAGCACGGAGCGCTCGAGCGTGACCTGCCGGGTCATCGCCCCGATCCGCAGTGGCCCGTTGTCGGCATGGATGTAGTCGAGCTCCGCGATCCCGCCCAAGTCCACGACCAACTCGGGCTGGGCGAGGCGCAGGTTGAGCAGCGGGACGAGGCTCTGGCCGCCGGCGAGCACCGTGCTATCGGGGCCCAGCAGCGGCAGGGCCTCCGCGACCGAGGCCGGGGCCTCGTACTCGAACGGAGGCGGTTTCATGCTCCCGTATGGCGCAGCGCGCGCCACAGCTTGTCCTCGGTGAACGGCGGATCGACCCGGACGCCGCCGAGCGCGTCTGCCACCGCGTTCGCCACCGCCGGCGGCGTCCCGATCGACCCGCCCTCCCCGATCCCCTTGGCGCCGAGCGGGTTGAGCGGCGACGGCGTCTCCACGAACGCCGCGGTCACCGGCGGCATCTCGGCCGCGGTCAGCAGGCTGTACCCGACGAAGGAGGCGAACGTCGGATTGCCCTGCTCGTCGTACGCCGCCTCCTCCACCAGGCACTCCCCCAGGCCCTGGGCGACGCCGCCGATCACCTGTCCCTCGGCCAGGAGCGGGTTCACGATCGTGCCCGCGTCGTCGACCGCCGCGATCCGCAGGACGCGCAGGCGTCCCGTGGCGCGCTCGATCTCGACCACCGCTCCGTACGCGCCGGACGAGAAGACGAGGTCGGACTCGAAGCGGGCGCTCGACCTCAGGCCCGGATCCGCCTCGGCGATCTCGCGCAGCGACACCACCCGTCCATCCGGACTCGAGACACCCCCGCCCTCCCCCCAGTCGAGCTCCTCCTCGGCGGCCTCGAGCAGCCCCGCGGCCACCCCCAGGCAGCTCCGCTTGAGGCCGTCCACGGCCTCAAGCACCGCCGAGCCGCCCATCGCCATCGAGCGGCTGGCGAACGTGCCCACACCGCGCGGCACCTCCTTCGAGTCGCCGAAGCGGAGCTCCACGTCCTCGAGCCCGACCCGGAAGCGCTCGGCCGCCACCTGCGCGAAGGTCGTGTCGTGCCCCTGGCCGTGCGGCGAGGAGCCGCTCCGGACCAGGAGCCGCCCGGTCGGCAGCAGCTCGGCGTCGGCCGTCTCGAACATGCCGCCCGCACGCTCTACGTACATGCCGAAGCCGGTGCCGACGACGCGCGCCTCGTCGGAGCTGCGCTCGGGCTTCACGAGCTCGACGGCCCGGTCGAGGCAGCGCGCGTAGTCGCCCGAGTCGTAGGTCCAGCCGAGCGCCGTCTCGTACGGGAGCTCGCGGATCAGGTTACGGCGGCGGAGCTCGAGCGGGTCGATCCCGAGCTCCCGCGCCGCGACGTCGACGGTGCACTCCACGAAGTAGGCGGCCTCGGGCCGGCCCGCGCCGCGGTAGGGGCCGGTGGGCACCTTGTTGGTCCTGGCGCCCACGATCTCGACGTCCGCGGCCTGGACGTCGTAGACCCCGCACATCAGCATCGCCGTCGTGTGTGTGGGGATCGCCGTGCTCGGCATCAGGTAGCCGCCCAG
>JBKGUS010000513.1:0-2988 GCA_046462295.1 Thermoleophilaceae bacterium
TCGGAGAAGTACGGCGGCCAGTCGATGAGCTTCGAGGAGATCGACAACGCTCCTGAGGAGAAGGAGCGCGGGATCACGATCGCCACGTCGCACGTGGAGTACGAGACGGAGAACCGTCACTACGCGCACGTCGACTGCCCCGGCCACGCCGACTACGTGAAGAACATGATCACGGGCGCCGCCCAGATGGACGGCGCGATCCTCGTGGTCTCGGCGGCGGACGGCCCGATGCCCCAGACGCGCGAGCACATCCTGCTCGCCCGCCAGGTGGGCGTCCCGTACATCGTGGTCTTCCTCAACAAGACCGACATGGTCGACGACGAGGAGCTTCTCGAGCTCGTCGAGGTCGAGGTCCGCGAGCTGCTCTCCGAGTACGAGTTCCCGGGCGACGACATCCCGTTCGTCCTCGGCTCGGCGCTCAAGGCGCTCGACGGGGACGCGGAGCACGTCGAGAAGATCATCGAGCTCGCCGGGCACCTGGACTCCTACATCCCGGAGCCCGAGCGCCCGCTCGACCGCCCGTTCCTGATGCCGGTCGAGGACGTCTTCTCGATCACCGGGCGCGGCACCGTCGCGACCGGCCGCATCGAGCAGGGCGTGGTGCACACCGGCGACAACGTCGAGATCGTCGGCATCCACCCGGACACCCGCACCACGGTCGTCACCGGCGTCGAGATGTTCCGCAAGATCCTCGACGAGGGCCAGGCGGGCGACAACGTCGGCTGCCTGCTGCGCGGCGTCGGCCGTGAGGAGATCGAGCGCGGGCAGGTGCTCTGCAAGCCGGGCTCGATCACCCCGCACACCAAGTTCAAGGCCCAGGTGTACTGCCTGAAGAAGGAGGAGGGTGGCCGTCACACCCCGTTCTTCAACGGCTACCGGCCGCAGTTCTACTTCCGGACGACCGACGTGACCGGGGTGGCGAACCTCCCCGAGGGCACCGAGATGGTCATGCCGGGCGACAACGTCGAGATGACCGTCGAGATGATCCAGCCGATCGCGATGGACGAGGGACTCCGCTTCGCCATCCGCGAGGGCGGGCGGACGGTCGGCTCGGGGGTGGTCACCGAGGTCATCGAGTAGGCGACCTCAGACAGGACTTTCCCGGGGGCGGGCAAGAAGCTTGAGCCCGCCCCCGAATCTGTCTCAAGCCAATGGCGACTCTCACGCAGAACAAGATCAGGATCCGGCTCAAGGCCTACGACCACTCGGCGATCGAGACGGCCGCCAAGGAGATCGTGGACACGGCCGTGCGCACGGGCGCGACGGTGTCCGGGCCAGTGCCGCTGCCAACCGAGAAGAACGTCTACTGCGTGATCCGGTCGCCGTTCAAGGACAAGGACTCGCGGGAGCACTTCGAGATCCGCACGCACAAGCGGCTCATCGACATCCTGCAGCCCACGCCGAAGACGGTCGACTCGCTGCAGCGGCTCGACCACCTGCCGGCGGGCGTCGACATCCAGATCCAGCTGGTGTAGCGCGATGGCGGGGCTCCTGGGAAGAAAAGTGGGTATGACCCAGGTCTTCAGCCCCGAGGACGGGCGGGTCGAGCGCGTGACCGTGATCGAGGCGGGTCCCTGCTTCGTCACCGGCATCCGGCGGAGCGAGCGCGACGGCTACGACGCCGTGCAGCTCGGATTCGGGGAGACGAGCGAGAAGCGGCTCAACAAGCCGAAGCTCGGGCTACTCAAGAAGGCCGGCGTCGGCAACCTGCGCCATCTGCGCGAGTTCCGCGGCGCGGCGGACTCCTTCGGCGGCGAGGGCGAGCTCGAGGTGGGCGCCGAGGTTCGCGTGGACTCCGTGTTCGAGGCCGGCCAGCGCGTGAAGGTGTCCGGCATCTCGAAGGGCAAGGGCTTCGCCGGCACGATCAAGCGTCACAACTTCCACCGCGGGCCCGTATCGCACGGCTCCCACAACGTGCGCGCGCCGGGCTCGATCGGCGCCTCCGCCGACCCCGCGCGCGTGTTCAAGGGAATGAAGGGCCCGGGCCAGATGGGGGCCGGCCGCGTGACCCAGCGCGGCCTCGAGGTCGTGGACGTGCGCGGCGACGAGAACCTCCTGCTGGTTCGGGGCTCCGTGCCAGGACCGAAGGGGTCCGTCGTGGAGATCAGGAGGGAGCGCTGATGGCCGCTGCGCGGTATATCGGCGGCGGGTCCGGGACGCTCGATCTCGACGACGCCGTGTTCGGCGAGCGCTTCCACGGGCCGCTGGTCCACGAGGCCGTGCGGGCCGAGCTGGCTGCGCGCCGGCGCGGGACCGCCTCCACCAAGACGCGCGCCGAGGTCGCCATGACCGGCGCCAAGGCGTGGCGCCAGAAGGGCACCGGACGGGCCCGCGCGGGCGCTCTGAGCACCCCGCAGCGGACCGGCGGCGGTGTTGCCTTCGGGCCCAAGCCGCGCGGCTACACGGTCAAGGTCAACCGCAAGGCGCGCAGGCGCGCGCTGCGGGCGGCGCTGTCGCTGCACGCGGAGCGCGACTCGATCGCCGCGATCGACCCGTCCGGTTTCGACACGCCGTCCACGAAGGCCGCCGCGGCGTCGCTGGCCGGCCTGGAGGGCGATACCCCATGGCGGGGCACAGGCGGCAGCGTCCTGGTGGTGCTCGCCGACGGCGAGGAGAACTGCGCGAAGTCGTTCCGCAACCTGGCCGGTGTGGCCGTGCTCCACGTGGACGACGTGGGGATCGCCGACATCGTCGGCAGCGGCCGGATTGTGATCTCGGAGGCCGCCTTGGGGCGTCTCTCCGAGAAGGCGGTGGCGAAGTGAACGCGCGCGAGGTGATCGTCCGCCCCGTCATCTCGGAGAAGAGCTACGCCCTGCTCGCGGCCAACAAGTACACGTTCCGCGTGCACGAGCGCTCGAACAAGACCCAGGTGCGCCAGGCGGTCGAGGAGATCTTCGGCGTGCGGGTCACGGGTGTGCGCACGGCTTGGGTCAAGTCGAAGCCGAAGCGGCGCGGATGGACCACGGGGCAGCGGCGGCGCTGGAAGAA
>JBKGUS010000514.1:0-7818 GCA_046462295.1 Thermoleophilaceae bacterium
TTGACCGCCTTCTTGCTTCCTTCCCGACGGCGCCCGGAGGTCACTGGTGGCTGGACTGCAACTCGATACGGGGCCACCACCCATTCCGGTGTGCGAAGGCTGGGATCGCCGACAGGCAGCCGGCGTAGGCGAACCTCACGGTTCTCCCGCTGACACCGAGCGCGTCGGCTACCGGCCTCCCGGTATCGCAGACGGGTGGAGCCAACACCTCCTCGGGACCGGAGGGATCCAAGGCCCTTGGTGCGGATCTGGGCGCTCCCCACCAGTGTCCTCTTGCTCGCGCTGGTGGGCACGGCGTCGCAACCGGGTGGCCGGCACAGGTCGTGATCCCGGCCGCGGTCATACTCGCACCGCTCCTCTACCTGTTCCCTGCACCACGCGATACCGCCCGAACGCTCGTAGCCTCAGCGGCTTCCGCATGTCCGCCGGCTGACCTCCGTGTAATCGAACGAACGTCGAGCCGCCTCCGGTTGCCGCTGCGCGGGAAGGGACCGCCTATGAGCGAATCGCCCGCATCGCTTGCTTGGCTCGCTTCAATGAAAGCGGCCGGCATCGACCCGAAGACCCGGCCGGTCACCGGCCAGGACGCCGAGCTCGCGGCAATCCAGCGCATCCTCACCGGGGACCAGTACATGACGGTCTACAAGGCGATGCGAGGACGGCTTCTGGTCGGTGGAGCAGATCTGCACGCAGCGGTACCAGAACGCCTGCGAAGCGGCCGGCATCCAGTAGGGCTATGGACGGCGACGGCGCCAAGCCGCTCCTCGAACTGAAGGGCGTCTCGAAGCGGTTCGGAAACGTCGAGGCGCTCGTCGACGTCGACTTCGCGGTGCACGCGGGCGAGGTGGTCGCGCTCGTGGGCGACAACGGCGCCGGCAAGTCGACGTTGGTGAAGGCGGTCTCGGGCATCCAGCCCGCAGATAGCGGCGACGTGTGCTTCGAGGGGCGGCAGGTGACCTTGCGCAGGCCGCGGCAGGCGCGTCGACTCGGCATCGCGACGGTCTACCAGGACCTGGCGCTGACCGACAACCTGGACGTGGTCGCGAATCTCTTCCTCGGGAGCGAGGAGGTGGTCCCGGGGCCCGGCCGGCTCCTGAGGCTGCTCGACGGATCTCGGATGGAGCGCCGCAGCCGAGAGCTGCTCGAGTCGCTCGGGGTGACGACGATCCAGAGCGTGCGGGAGGAGGTGGGGTCGCTCTCCGGGGGGCAGCGCCAGTCGGTCGCGATCGCACGGTCCCTGCTGGGCGAGCCGAAGGTCGTGCTGCTCGACGAGCCGACCGCCGCGCTCGGGGTGGAGCAGACGGAACAGGTGCTCCAGCTCGTCCGCCGCCTGCGCGACCGCGGTCTGGGAGTGGTCGTCGTGAGCCACAACCTCGCCGACGTGTTCGAGGTCGCAGACCGCATCGCCGTGCTTCGCCTCGGCCGGCTCACGACGTCATTCGACGCCGCAGAGACCGCGGAGGACGAGGTCGTCGCGGCCATAACGGGTGCCCGTGACCGCGTCGACCGCCACTGAGATCCGCCGGCCGCGAGAGGCCGGCAGACGGCTGATCGGCAGTGGCCTCGGGTCGCTGCGGGTCGTGGCGATGCTGGCGGTCGTCTGGGCGACCTTCCAGGTCGCAAACGACCGCTTCCTGTCGAGCGTCAACCTCACGAACCTGACGCTGCAGATCGCGGCCGTGGGGATGATCTCGGTCGGAGTGGCACTCGTGCTGCTCCTCGGCGAGATCGACCTGTCGGTCGCCGCCGTGAGCGGCCTCGCGGCCGGCGTCACCGGTGTGCTGAGCGTGAAGAGCGGCTGGCCGGCCGAGCTCGCGATCGTGGCCGGGCTCGCGACGGGTCTCGCGATCGGGCTCATCAACGCCTTCTTCGTCACGCAGGTCGGGGTGCCGTCCTTCGTCGTGACGTTGGCGGGCCTCATCGCCTGGCAAGGCGCCCTGCTCGCGGTGCTCGGCGACACCGGCACGGTCAACCTGCGCCAAGGAACGATCACGGACCTGGCCGGGACCTTCTTCGATCCGCTGGTGGGCTGGGCCGGCCTGGCGCTCGTGTTGATCGGATACACCGGGTGGATCCTGGCCCGGCGCCGGCGAAGGGCCGCACTCGGTCTCGAGGTCGAGTCGCCGGTGCTGTTCGCGGCTCGGCTTGCCGCCGTGGTGGCCGTCTCGGCGGGCGCCGTCGCGGTCCTGAACGCCGACCGTGGCGTTCCGCTCGCCGCCGTGATCCTGGTCGCCACGGTGGCCGTCTTCGCGTTCATCGCCGCCAACACGACGTTCGGAAGGCACATCTACGCGGTGGGCGGAAACGCCGAGGCGGCCCGCCGGGCCGGACATCGCGGTCGAACGTGTGCGCGTGGCGGTCTTCGCACTCGCCTCCACGCTCGCCGCGGCCGGAGGGATTCTGGCCGCCTCGCGTTTGCTCGCGGTGAACCAGTCCTCGGGCGGCGGCGACCTGCTGCTCGAGGCGATCGCCGCGCCCGTGATCGCCGGAGTGAGCCTGTTCGGCGGCCGGGGCACGATCTGGGCGGCGCTCGTCGGCGCGCTCGTGATCGGCTCGATCTCCAACGGCATGGATCTGCTCGCGCTCGAGTCGGAGATCAAGTTCATGGTGACCGGCGGCGTGCTGCTGTTTGCGGTCAGCGTCGACGCGGTCGCACGCCGCCGAAGCGAGGCGACCTAGCGGCCGGGGGGCGAGCGGGAGGCGGCGGCATGGCGCCCGGGGACTCAGCCCGGCTGGTCGACGCGATGTGCGATCCCGGCTTCTATCCCTACGGGCCGACCGAGGTCGAGCTCCACGAGACCGGCATCTCGTGGGTGTTCCTCGCGGGGGAGCGCGTCTACAAGGTCAAGAAGCCGGTGGTGCTGCCCTTCCTCGACTACGGCTCGCTCGAGCGACGGCGGGCGATGTGTCATGAGGAGATGCGCCTGAACAGGCGGCTGGCCCCGGATGCCTATATCGGAGTGCGACCGATCCGTCAGTCCGGGTCCACGCTGGCGCTGGATCCTCGACACGGAGGAGAGATCGTCGAGTGGGCCGTCGAGATGCGTCGTCTGCCGGAGGATCGGACCGCGGCCCGCCTCCTGGAGGAGCGGCGACTCGAGCCGCGCCGGCTTCGAGCCCTCGGACGGCGGCTGGCCGTGTTCCATCGCCGCGCGGTCCCCGTGCCGCCGGGCGAGGCGGGGACCGCCGCCGTCGGCCGGATGGTGCGCGACAACATCGAAGAGCTGGCGGCGCTACCGGGGAACGTGGTGGATCCCGTCCGGGTACACGCAGCGGCCCGCTTCGCCACCGCCTGGCTAGACGCGAACGACGTAGTCATCGCCTCCCGCAGCCGCCGCGCGCGCTTCCGCGAGGGTCACGGCGACCTGCGCCTGGAGCACGTCGTCTTCGAGGACGGGATCGTGGTGTTCGACTGCGTCGAGTTCGACCCGGCGCTGCGCCGCATCGACGTCGCCGCCGATCTCGCCTTCCTGGTGATGGAGCTGCACGACGCGCGGGCGCCCTGCTTCGCGGTTGAGCTCGTCTCCGCCTACCGCGAAGCGGGCGGCGACCCGGGCGGCGACGGACTGCTGTCGTTCTACGCCGCGTATCGCGCGCTGGTCCGGGCCAAGCTCCACTACCTCGCGGCGGCCGAGCAGCCGGAGGGGTCGGCCGAACGCGAGAGTGCGCGCTCGGCGGGTGACCGGCTGCGCGTCCTGTCCGAGCGGTTCGCCTGGCGTACGCGGCTGCCGCTCATCCTCGTCATCTGGGGCGTCTCCGCAAGCGGCAAGTCGACGCTCGCCGCCGAGCTCGCCGAAGCCTCCGGGCTGCCGCATCTGCGCTCCGACGTGGTGCGCAAGCGGCTCGCCGGGGTGGCGCCGCACGAGCCGGCGCCCGCGGGCAGCTACGGCGACGAGCTCAGCGCCAAGACGTACAGGGAGCTCGGGGCGGCCGCCCGCGCGGCGGCGCAGCGCTCGGGGGGAGCGCTCGTCGACGCCACGTTTCGCCGTGCCCGCGACCGGCGGGCCTTCCAGGGCGCGTTGGGCGACGAGGGCGAGAACGTCGTGTTCGTCGAGTGCCGGGCGCCGCGGCCGGTCCTCATCGACAGGGCGCGGGCGCGGGTCGCCGGCGGCGGCTCGGTATCGGACGCCACCGCCGAGATCGTCGAGCAGCAGCTCCACGAGCTGGAACCGCTCGCGGAGGTGGACCCCGCGCGTAGGGTCGTCCTGCGGACCGACCGCGCCATGGACGAGGTCGTCGACGAGCTGATCAGCTTCCTCGACCGTCGCCTTTCTGACAGCGGAAGGCCCCGCCGCGCGCGCAGATCCCCTGTCGACGGGCGCTGACTGTAGGCCTGGTGACAGCCGCCGCGCGGGCGAGGGCCAGGCGGGTACCTGACTCTTGACGTGCGATGAGAAGAGGTGAGATGGACCTGTCAGCGAGTAGATGGCTTTTGCTCGGGCTCCTCGTCCCGGCGCTCGGCATCGCCGCGTGCGGCGACGATGACGACCAGGCGGCCGAGGAACCGGCGGGCGAGGAGACGGCACTCGAGCTACGGATTGGAGACCTCGTGCCGCTGACGGGCGACCTGTCCGACTTCGGTCCACCCGGCCGCAAGGCGGCTGACCTGGCCGTCCAGCAGATCCGGGCCGCCGCCGACGAGGTCGGCGCCGACCACACCGTCGAGGTCAGCCACGAGGACACCCAGACCCAGCCGCAGGCCGCCGTATCGGCGGCGCGCAAGGCGGTGGGCGATGGGAGCACCTGCCTGGCCGGCGCCTGGGCCTCGGCGGACACCATCCCCGTGGCCCGCTCCGTCGCGATGCGCGAAGAGGTGCTGCAGATCTCGCCGGCGTCGACCAGCGACGAGATCACGGGCCTCGAGGACGACGGGCTGGTCAATCGCACGGCGCCGCCCGACTCCTTCCAGGGCCCGGCCCTGGCCGATGCGATCGAGCAGGACCTCGGCGGGGCCGAGGGCATGACGGTGAACATCGGAGCGCGCAACGACGCCTATGGCACGGGCCTCGCCGACACGTTCGCGCAGGCCTGGCGCGACAAGGGTGGGGAGATCGGGCAGCGCGTGATCTACGACCCGGAGCAGCCGAGCTACAACTCGGAGGCCGGCCAGCTCGTGCGCGGCAACCCCGACGCTTGGGTGATCATCGACTTCCCGGAGACCTTCTCGAAGGTCGGTCCCGCTCTCGTACGAACGGGACAGTGGGATCCGGCGAAAAGCTGGGTGACCGACGGGCTCAAGTCGGGCAGCCTGCCGGAGGATGTGGGGCAGCAGGCGACCGAGGCCCTGCGCGGCACGGCACCCGGAGTGCCCGACGAAAGCGGCGCGGCGACGGCGTTCGAGGAGCTCTACACGGAGGCTCCCGGCCCGCCTCGCCAGACGTTCGACGCTCAGAACTTCGACGCGGTCATGCTGTGCTACCTGAGCGCGGTGGCCGCAGGTTCGAGCGAGGGGACGGAGATGGCCGCTCAGGTCCAGGCGGTCAGCGGGCCGCCGGGCACGAAGTACACCTGGGAGCAGCTGCCACAGGCCGTGGACGACCTGCAGAACGGCGCGGACATCGATTACCAGGGCGCGTCGGGCGCGATCGACCTGGATGAGGACGGCAACCCGACGGCGGGCGTGTACGACATCTTCCGCTACGAGGGGACCGAGGTCGAGAACGTCGACGAGGTGCCGCTGGAAGGCGCCGAGGGTCAGTAGTCCGGAGGGCGGTCGGCCGTCAGGCGTTGTTGGGTGAGGCGCCGGGAGGCCGGCGCCTTTCCCCGTCCGCCTGCCCGCCGAGGTAGAGCCGCGCGACCTCCTCGTCCTCGAGCAGCTCGCGGCCGCGGCCCTCGAAGCGGTTGGCGCCGGTCTCGAGCACGTAGCCGCGATCCGACATGCCGAGCGCCCGGCGCGCGTTCTGCTCCACCATGACGATCGTGACGCCGGTGCGGTTTATCTCCGCGATCTTCTCGAAGATGGCCGTCACGAAGGCCGGGGCGAGCCCGGCCGAGGGCTCGTCGAGCAGGAGCAGCTGCGGGTCCGCCATCAGGGCGCGCGCCGTTGCGACCATCTGTCGCTCGCCGCCGCTCATCGAGCCCGCCGTCTGCCGTGGGCGCTCCCCGAGCCGCGGGAAGAGCTCGAACAGCTGCTCGATCCGCTCGTCGGCGCGGACAGGGTCGAGCGCGCCCATCTCGAGGTTCTCGCGCACAGTGAGGGTGGGAAACACGTTGTCGAGCTGGGGCACGTAGCTCAGGCCCCGCCGGGTGATCGCATGCGGCTTGAGGCCGCTGATGTCGTCGCCTCGGAAGAGAACCCGGCCCCGGCGCGGGTGGAGCAGGCCGAAGACGGTCTTGACCAGCGTGGACTTGCCCGCGCCGTTTGGACCGATGACGGTGACCACCTCGCCCTCGTCAACCGTGATGGAGACGCCGGTGAGGATGTCGACCTCGGGTACGTATCCCGCAACGAGGTCTTCGGTGGCGAGCAGGCTCATGCGACCTGGCCGCCCGGATCCGAGCCGAGGTAGGCGTCGATCACGCGCTGGTCGCCTCGCACCTCCTCCGGCTCGCCGTCGGCGATCACGCGGCCGTTCGCCATGACGATCACCCGGTCGGAGTGCCCCATGACCACGTCCATGTCGTGCTCGATGTAGAGGAAGCTCACGCCACGCTCGTCGCGCAGCCGCTCGATGTGCTCCAGCAGGGTCGCGCCCAGCGTGCGGTTGATCCCCGCCATCGGCTCGTCGAGCATCAGCAGCCGGGGCCGGGTCATGAGGGCACGGGCCAGCTCAAGCAGCTTGCGCTGGCCGCCGGACAGGGTGCCGGCGTACTCGTCGGCCACGCGCGCCAGGTCGAACAGGTCGAGCATCTCGAGCGCGTCGGCGCGGACCTCGCGCTCACGCCGGCGGGCGGAGCCCGGCCGCAAGAGGAGCCGCAACAACCGCTCGCCCGGCTGGTCGGGCGCGGCGAGCATGACGTTGTCGATCACCGGCATCCGCGCCAGCGCCTTCGTGATCTGAAACGTCCTGACCATCCCCATGCCGGCCAGACGGTGCGGCGGAAGCCCCGCCACCGGCTGGCCGTCGAAGCGGACGCTGCCCGCTTCGGGCCGGTAGAAGCCGGTGACGACGTTGAAGAGCGTCGTCTTGCCCGCGCCGTTCGGGCCGATCAGGGCGGTGATCGAACCGCGCCGCACGCGGAGAGAGGCTCGATCCACGGCTCGGATCCCGCCGAAGGAGCGCACCAGCCCCTCGACCTCGAGCAGCGCGCCGTCGCCGTTGGGGCGGCGGTCAGTCACCGAGCACCATCTCCTCGCGCTTCCCGAAGAGCCCCTGCGGCCGGAACGCCATCAGCAGGATCAGCAGCAGCCCGACGATCATGAACCGCACCGCAGCCTCCTTCTCGGCCGAGATCGGCAGGTCGATGAAGCGCGTTCCTTCGAGAATCGTCCACAGGACCACCGAGCCCACGGCGATGCCCCAGTAGCTCGCGAGCCCGCCGAGCACCAGCACGGCGTACCCGAGGAACGTGATCAGCGGCTCGAACTCGATGGGGTTGAGAAAGTTGAGGTTCAGGGCCAGGAACCACCCTGCGATCGCGCCGAGGGTCGCCCCCATGGCAAGCGACTGGAGCTTGTAGACGAGCGTGCGCTTGCCGAGCGCGCGGGCGGCGTCCTCGTCCTCGCGAACCGCGCGCAGCACCCGGCCCCACGGCGTCCGTTGCAACCTCCACAGGAGCGCCGTTGCGAGCAGCACAGCGGTCCAGACGACGAGGAAGAGCGGGAACAGCGTCTCAGGATCGCTCAAGCCGAGAGCCTCGAGCCAGCCCTCGATGGTC
>JBKGUS010000515.1:0-6070 GCA_046462295.1 Thermoleophilaceae bacterium
TCAGTTGAGCGGCGCCTGCTCGGCGGCGGCCGGCCTGGTGCTCGGCGAGCGACGCTCGTCGGCGGTCCAGCCGGTCACGCCGCGGTCCCCTCGTGCGGGGGGGAAGAAGGAAGGGACGCGGCCGCCCCGTCGCCGCCTCCAGCGGCGACGGGGCGGCCGGGTCCCTTCCTTCTTCCCCCCCTCGTCCCCGACCCGCACGAGGGGACCGAGGCGTGACCGGCTGGACCGCCGACGAGCGTCGCTCGCCGAGCACCAGGCCGGCCGCCGCCGAGCAGGCGCCGCTCAACTGAAATCGGCTTCGAGTGCCAGCGGTGACGGAGCTACTCCCGCAGCCCCACGGCCTCGATGGCTTCGGCTTCGGTTTGGAAGGCGCGCCACCAGACGCACTTCCCGCGCCGCCACCGGCCCGCGTGCCAGAGCAGGTCCTCGAACGGCACGTCACTCCCCGCCCCGTGACCGAGAGCGCGCAGGGACGCCAACGTCACGTCCCCGAGGTCGCGCACATCGACAACCTCGATGTCGTAGTCCGGGAAGGCCGTGAGCATGCTCTCCCACCAGCCGCGCATCCCGTCGTGGCCGTGCCAGCCACCCTCGACGACGGCGATGCGGGTCACGATTTCCACGGGACCAACCAAACCGTGACGCGCTCGGGACCGAAGTGCAGCGTTACCAGGCCTTTTGTCAGCGCCCCGAGCAGGATTCGAACCTGCGGCCTACTCCTTAGGAGGGAGTCGCTCTATCCGGCTGAGCTATCGGGGCCGGCTCCGGAGACGATAGCCGCCTCGGGCTCCTCCAGGCGGGGCTTGAACAGCTCCGCCGAGGTGGCCAGCTCCTCCACCAGCTCCTCGATGTCGGCGGTCCGCTCGATGCGGCGCAGGTCGTCCGGGTTGCCCCGCGTCACGGCCAGCCTCGACGAGAAGAGCTGGCAGCAGTCCTCGTCCGGCAGGATCGAGATCTCGTACGTGCCGAGCGTCTTCGCCACGTCCACGATCTCCGCCTTGTCGCGGTCGATCAGCGGTCGCAGCAGCGGCAGCTCGGCCGCCTCCTCCACCACCGCCAGGTTCGGCAGCGTCTGCGACGCCACCTGCCCCAGCGAGTCGCCCGTGACCAGCGCGTCCGAGCCGAGCTTCCCCGCCAGCGCCGACGCCACCCTCACCATCAGCCTGCGCTGCGACAGCACCTGCAGGCGCCCGGCGCCGGCCGTCGCCAGCCGCCGCTGCGCCGGCCCGAACGTCACCACGTACAGGCGCGAGTCGCCCTGGTAGCGGTCGAGCCGCCCCACCAGCGCGTACGCCTTGTAGATCGAGTCCGGCCCGGTGTAGGGGCGGCCCGAGAAGTGCACGAAGTCGCAGCGCAGGCCGCGCTTCATCATCCGGTAGGCCGCCACGGGCGAGTCGAGCCCGCCCGACAGGAGCACCAGCGCCCTCCCGCTCGATCCGACCGGCAGCCCGCCCGCCCCGCGCAGGCGATCGGCGGACACGAGCAGCTCCTTGCTGTCCACCTCGACGAACAGCTCGAGGTCCGGGCTCGAGAGGTCCACCTCCAGACCGAGGCGCACCCGCACGGCGTCGCCGATCAGCCGCGCCAGCTCGACCGAACGGAGCGCGAACCGCTTGTCGCGCCGCCGGGCTCGCACGGCGAACGTGCGGCCGGGCCGGTCGCGCAGCAGCTCCACGGCGGCGTCCACCGCCGCGGTCGGATCGCGCTCACAGCGGAGCCCTGGCTGCACGACGCTCACCCCGGGCAGCGCCAGGCAACGCTGCACCAGCTCCTCCTGCGGCTCGCCGCCCGTCACCACGAACACCCCGCCGCGGTGGCGGACCTCGAGCCTCCCGAGTCCCTCGGCGGCGCGGCGCAGGTTGCGCTCGAGCGCGCCCACGAACAGCGGACGGTTCTTGCCCTTCAGGGCAAGCTCGCCGAACTTGAGCAGCACGCAGGGCTGGGCGTCAGCCATACGCCAGAAAGTACCCGGGCTACTCGTCCTCGTACAGGGATTCGCGGGCCAGCTCGGCCCCGCGCGCGCCGTAGAGGCGCACCTCGACGTAGTCGCCGGTGTAGGCGTCGAGCGACACGAGCGTGAATCGGTCGTCTACCAGCGTGCACTGGTCGGTGGTCGTCGGGCCGAGCTCGGTCGTGGCAGCCGCGCCGTTCGCCACCAGCGCCACGCCCCAGACGAGCGTGATCACCCCGCGCCGCCCCTCGGGGCCGCGCCAGTGGCCGATCTCCTCGTCCGAGAGGTCGAGCGTCCAGTCCGGGTTCTGCGCGGCCGTCTCCTCGGTGAAGTCGGCTGTCGCCTGGAAGTCCATCGCCTGGGCGCCCTCGTGCTCGCGCGTGTAGGAGACGTAGCCGAACACCTCGCCGTCGCCGGACGGGGCGGTGGCGGGTACGTACGTGCGCCCGGCCCAGGTGCGGTCCGGAAACCAGGTGATCGTGCCGGTGTCGATCTCGTCCTCGGCCGCGTTCGCGAACTGCTCGCCCAGCGCCTCGGCCCAGCGGCCGTAGGGCAGGGGCTCCTGCGGCGGCTCGGCGGCGAACAGCGGCAGCTGGCGGGGCACGGGTGGCATGGCGGCGGGGAAACCTACAGGCTGGCGCCGCGCAGCCGCTCCGCCGCGTCCTCCGGCGCGAGCACGTTCAGGTGCACGCCGGTGCCGATCTCGAGGCCGGCGAGCTGCGCCAGGCGCGGCATCACCTCGATGCGCCAGCAGAAGCGCTCCGCGTCGCGCGGCGCGGTCCTGACCCACATGTTGAGCGGCGGCAGGGCGCCCAGCACGGCGCCGAGCCGCGACAGCGCCTGGTGCAGCATGCGGGCGCCGAGCGGGCCGTCGTCGGAGAAGCGCGCGGCCGGGCGGCGGGGCACGATCTGCAGGTGGAAGGGCACCCGCGCGCCGAAGGGGCAGAGCGCCACGGCCTCGTCGTCGATGGCCACCACCCGCTCGCGCCGCTTCACCTCCTCCTGCACGAGGTCCTCCAGCAGGTTGCGGCCCTGGGTGCGGTCGGAGTAGGCGGTGAAGCGCTCGCGCTCGCGCGCCACCGCGGCCGGCACGAAGGGCAGCGCGTAGAGCTGGGCATGCGTGTGGGGGAGCGAGGCGCCCGCCTCCTTGCCCTCGTTCACGATCACGTGCACATAGGACGCGTCGCCGTGCACCCGCATGCGCTCGCGCCACACGCTCATCGCGCTCTCGACCTGGTCGGCGTCGAGCTCAGCCAGCGAGTGGACGGGGTCTGGCGCGTTCACGATCACCTCATGCGCCCCGAGCGCGGGCCGCGAGGCGAAGAGGTCGGGCTCGCCGCGGCCGCCCGCCAGGGGGTCCACGCCCGTTTCGGCCTGGCCCGCCGACAGCGCCGGGTACAGGTTCGGCACCACGCGCACGCGCCAGGAGCCATTGTCGCCGGGCAGCGCGAAGAGCTCGGGCGGCGTACGGTCCTCGTGCCCGGCGGCGAACGGGTCCGCCTCGCGGTCGATCGGCTGCCGGGGGGTCACGTTGAGCCAGGCGCCCGGACGCGAGCCGCGCTCGCCGGCGACGATCACCCGAAGCCCGGACAGCGGGTCTATGCGGAGCTCAGGCAAGGCGCTTCTCCATCGCCACGTGCTCGATGCCCTCCTCGGTGAAGCGCGCGCCGCGCTCCTCGTAGCCGGCATCGAGGTAGAGCTTCAGCGCGTACGTCTGGGCGTGGAGGGAGACCGATTGCGCCGCGTGCCGCAGCGCCACGTTGTCCGCCTCGCGCAGGATCGCGGCGCCGATCCCCGCCCCGCGGCGGTCCGGCTCCACGGCCAGGCGCCCGAGCCGCGCCACCCTGCCGCGGAATAGGAGACGGCAAGTGCCCACCACGCGCTCGTCCTCGACCGCCACGATGTGGACCGCCT
Source organism: Thermoleophilaceae bacterium (assembly GCA_046462295.1). Taxonomy (GTDB): domain Bacteria; phylum Actinomycetota; class Thermoleophilia; order Solirubrobacterales; family Thermoleophilaceae; genus JACVRW01. The sequence goes on from JBKGUS010000515.1 coordinate 3,866, forward strand.
CGTGGTCGCGCCCGTCGCGGTCGGCCGCCACGGACACGCCCTGCTCGACGCAGAACACCCGCTCGCGCAGGTCGAGCGCGGCGTCGAGCTCGGCATCGCTCTGTACGGGCCGGACGTCCAGGGGTCAGCGAGCGTACCGGTCGATGTCCTCGGCGAGGTCGGCCTCGCTCGCGTAGCCGCCGATGTGGACGAACTCGCGCTCGCCGTCCGCGCCGTAGTAGGCCGTCACGGGGAAACCCTGCACGCCGTTGAAGGAGGCGGCGATCTCCTGGTTCGGGTCCTCGAAGTGGTCGTAGGGCACGGGGTTGTCGGCGAGGAACTCCTTGGCGTCGCCACGGTTGTCGTCGGAGTTCACTCCTAGGAAAACGACCTCGCCCCGGCGCTTCTTCGCCTGGCTCTCGAAGAAGGGGAACTCGAAGCGGCAGGGCCCGCACCACGACGCCCACTTGTTGGCGACGACCGGCTTGCCCTGCTTGGCCACGTAGGCCTCGAAAGCGTCGACGCCCCCGGGGAGGTAGGGAGTCGACCGGGAGGCCTGATCGTCGTCGTCGGAGTTGCAGGCCACGAGGGCAAGTCCGGCCAGGGCGACGGCGAGCAGGCGCATGGGACGAAGGTTGGCACACCCAGTTTGGCGTCAGTGTGCTGTAATAGGTGTACGTCGACGGATCCCCAGGACCATCGGCGCTTCGCCGCTCGCGGGACTCTGAGAGTGGCTTCACGACGGGCGGGACCCGCTGAACCGAGACGGTCCGTCCCTCCGGCGACAGCTCGCCCCGTCCCCTTCCCGATCAACAACGCCTTAACGTGGCTGACGCAAGCTCTGCCCTGGTCGATGCGCCGGTATCCGGCGACGATCTCGCTCGCGCCGAAGAGTTCGCGCGCGAGTCCTTCGTGCTGCCCGGCGAGGACGCCATCCAGGCGCTGGCCCAGGGCACCGCGCGCCGGAAGGCGCTCGACGCCGCGCTGGCCGAGCTCGACGCCGGCCGCGAGGAGCCCTCGGTCGAATGGAGGCGCGAGTTCTCGCTCATGCTGGGCCTCGAGCGGCTGCTCTCCGAGGAGGAGCCGCACCTCGCCGACGGCACGCAGCTGAGCCCCCACCAGGTGGACGCCCTGTCGGGCACGCTGGCGGCGCTCACCTCAGAGCTGCAGGCCGGGAACGGCGTCTCATCGAACGGCCGGGGGGCCCCGCCCGAGGAGCTCCCTTCCGGCGAGGTGGAGGTGGAGGGCGACGAGGAGGTCGACGAGGAGCCGCTCGACTGGGACCCTGCGGAGGAGGCCGAGGAGGAGGCGGCCGCCGAGGCGCACCGGGAGGACCCGGGCGAGGGGCGGCGCTTCTGGTTCGAGCACGCCACCGGGGCGGGCAAGACCGTCGCGGCGCTCGGCTTCGTCGAGGCGTCGCGCACCGGCGGCATCCTGATCCTGACCCACCGCCGCAACCTCGTGGACCAGTTCATGGGCGAGCTGCGCACGCGCGGCTACCGCAAGCGCATCTCGGGCCCGCTGCTGAAGAACGGCTCCGATGAGCCACCCGCCGGCGGCCCGGTCACGGTCGAGACGTACCAGTGGTTCGTGCGCAATGCCGGCAAGGTCTCGGACGCGTACACGATCGTCATCTGCGACGAGGCCCACACGGCGCTCGGCGAGAAGACGAGCGCCGCCATCCGCCAGTGGATCGGCCCGGTCTTCATCGGCATGACGGCCACCGGCGCGCTGATCGCGCGCCACGTGACGGATCTCTTCCCGACCCAGACCTCGCGCTTCGACCTGGCCCAGGCGGCGCGCCGCGGCGTGATCGCGCCGCTGCGCTGCGTGCGGATCCCGCCCGGCGTCGGGGTGCGCTCGATCGCCAAGGTGCCGCTGCGGCGCGGCGAGGTGGACCAGGACTTCGACCAGGAAGAGCTGGCCGCCCTGCTTGACCAGACGCCGTTCAACCTGGCGGTCGCCGACCTCTACAAGACCCGCTTCAAGGAAGTTCCCGGGGTCGTCTACTCGGCAGGCGTGAAGCACGCGCACAACGTCGCCAAGGCGTTCCAGGACGAGGGCGTGAAGGCGAAGGCGGTCTCCGGCGAGACGCCCAAGCGCGAGTTGGCGCGCATCCTCGCCGCCTACGAGCGCGGCGAGATCGACGTGCTGGTGAACGCGCAGCTGCTGGCCGAGGGCTGGAACTCGCCGCGGGCGACGGTGTGCATGCACCTGGCGCCGACG
>JBKGUS010000516.1:0-6377 GCA_046462295.1 Thermoleophilaceae bacterium
GCGAGCGCCGCGCGGAAGCCGGAGGCAGTCGCATCCGAGAGACCCGGGAGCGCAGCGCCTGAGCCGGGAAGGGCAACGGCGAAGCCCGGCAGCGCCGCGGCGGCGGCGAGCGGCGTCCCGGCGAAGCGCTCCGGTCGTCGAACGGCCGCGGCCGGCGCCCCTGGAGTCCGGCGCGATGACCGCTCCGCCGGGCGCGGAGCGGCCGCGCCCGGAGCGCCCGGAGACCGGCGCGATGACGGTCGCCCCGCCTCCGGCGATTATGCCTCCGCCGCCCCGCGAGCGCGTGGAACCGCTCCCGGAGCCGCCCGCTCCGCGCACCGGCGAGTTCACTCCCGACCCGGCTCCTTAGCGCAGCTCCAGCTCCATGTGCCGGCTCAGCACCTCGGTCCCGAAGGCCTCTTCGCGGACCTCGCGCACGACCTCGAAGCCGAACGCCTCGTACATTCGCACGGCCGCCTCCAGGTTGGCGGTCGTCCACAGCTCGATCCGCGCGTACCCCGCCTCCCGCGCAAACGAGATGCAGCGCTCCACCAGCAGCCGCCCCACGCCGTGCCCCCGCGCCTCCGGCTCCACGATCAGGGCGCGCAGCTTTCCTACGTCCGGCCGCTCGGTCGAGGCCGTGCAGAGCACACACCCCGCGCGGCGCCCGTCCACCTCCGCGATCCAGCCGGCCTCGCGCGGTCCGGCCGGGAAACCCGCCACGATCCCCGCCACCAGCGCCTCGAACTCCTGGTTCCACCCGTGCTCGGCCGCGTAGAGCACGCCGTGGCGCTCCACGACCCATCCGAGGTCGCCGGGCCGATCCAGCGGGCGCAGCGTGGCGGCGCCCACGCAGCTACGACCGGACGGGCGCCTCGCCGCGCCGCTTCGACTCGATGTCCGCCAGCTGGTCGTCCACCCAGTCGCCCGGGTCGCGCGCCGTCACGATCCGCTTCAGCCCCTGCGCCCGCCACGAGCGCTCCTCCGCCGACATCGACAGCGCTCGGTAGATGGCCTCCGCCTGCTCGTGCACGTCGAACGGGTTCACCGACAGCGCGAAGTCGGCCAGCTCCTCGTGCGCTCCCGTGTTCTCCGACAGGAGTGACACGCCGTTGCGCTCGTTGACCAGCGGCCCCTCCTTGGCGATCAGGTTCATCCCGTCGAACATCGCGTTGACCATCAGCAGGTCGTAGTGCTTGTAGGCCGCGATCGCCTCCTCGAGGTTCTCGCGCAGCCGCAGCTCGATCGGCATCCAGTCGGTGGTCCCGTGACGATGGTTGACGACGGCGACCAGCGCCTCGATCCGCTCCAGGTACTCCGCGTACTCGGGTACGTCCTGGCGCGACGGGATCAGGTGGGCGATGAACGTCACCTGCTCCTTGAACTCCGGGTGCTGCTCGAGGAACAGGTCGAACGCCGTGAACCCGCGCAGCACGTTCTTCGAGAGGTCCGCGCGGTCCACCCGGAGGATCAGGTGCTCGCGCCGGCGCCGCAGGATCTCGCGCTCGTACTGGTGCACGGCCGGGCGCTGGGCGTTGCGGTGGAAGTTCTCGGCCGAGATCGGTAGCGGGTACGAGCGCACCCAGACGTCGCGGCCGTCGAAGCGCACCACGCCGGCCTCCTCGTCCACCTCGAGGTCGAACAGCTCCCGGCAGCAGAGCAGGAAGTTGCGCCGGTAGGAGCGTGTGTGGAAGGCGATGATGTCGTTGGAGAGGATGCCCTCGTAGAGGTCCTCGCGGATGTCCGCAGGCAGCACCCGCCAGGCATCCGGCTGGGTCCAGGGGATGTGCACGAAGTGGTGCAGGAACAGGTCGGGGCGCTCGGCCCGGATCAGCTTCGGCGCGACGTAGAGGTGGTAGTCGTGCAGCATCACGACCGCCTCCTCCTCGTCCTCGACCTCCTCGAGCACCGCCTGGGCCAGGTCGCCGTTGACCTTGCAGTAGCCCTGCTCGTAGGCCTCGATCTCGTGGCGCCGGATGTCTGGCGCGTTCGAGAGGTCCCACAGGTAGTGCTGGATGAACCACAGCATCGGGTTCGCGACCACGTTGTAGAAGCGGTCGTAGGCCTCGGGGTCCGACTCGACGAACCGGATCCGGTAGTGCGCCCCGTCCAGCTCGATCTCGAACGAGCCGCCGCCGTGCGCTCGGCTCTCCTCCACGTCCCCGTCGCTCAGCGCCGAGGCGATCCAGACCGCGTCGCGATGGTGTACGAGGCCGGTCAGCGCTGTCACCAGCCCTCCGCCGCCGCGGCGCGCCTCCCCGTCCTGGAACGTGGCGGGGCCGCGATTCGACACAAGGACGAGCGCGGCGTCCGAGCTCATCGGTGTTCCCGGAAGATTTTCAGCCAGTCCCGCAGCAGGCGCGGGGTGAGGAAGTGCTTACGGACGTGCTCCTTGCCGGCCCGCCCGAGCCGCTTGCCGAGGTCCGGCTCGCGCAGCACGCGCAGGGAGCGCTCGGCGCACTCGCCCGGGGAGGAGACGAGGTAGCCGGTCTCACCGTCCTGCACCTGCAGCGGGATGCCGCCCACGTCGCCGCCGATGAACGGCCGGCCCTTCCAGAGCGCCTCGGACACGGTCAACCCGAAGCCCTCGCGCGTCGACTTCTGGATCATCACGTCCGCCTGCGACTGGAACGCGTTCACCTCGATGGCCCCGACGTTGTTCAGGTTGTTGAGGATGTGGATGTCGGGGTCGCCGTCAGCGTAGGCCATGGTCGAGTTGAAGAACTCCCAGCCCTCGGGGTCGTCGGTGGCCATCGAGCCCACCAGGGCGAGCTGCACCTCGGGCATGTCCTCCGTCACCTGACGGTACGCGTCGATCACCCCCACGGGGTCCTTCCAGGGGTCGAAGCGCGACACCTGGCACATGAGCGGGCGGTCCACGTCGATGCCGAACTGGTCGCACACGAAGGCGGCGTCCTCGGGCGACAGCGCCATGTTCTTCGGCGACAGCGGGTCGATCGCGGGCGGGCAGATGTGCACGCCGGCCCGGGCGCCGTCCATGCCCGCGGGCACGTAGGCCGGCACGTGCCAGACCGTCGCCTCGTAGTCGCGCACCAGCGGAACGATGTGGTCGATCGCGTCCGGGTTGGGCGTCGAGAGGTCGATGTGGCAGCGCCAGATCCAGCTCTTCGCCTTCTCCGGCACGTGCTTGCGGATCGCCGCCGGCTGGGGGTCGTGGACGATGATCACGTCCCACTCCCCGTCGATCTCCGTGGCGTTGAGCGCGTTGTAGCGCTCGTAGATCTTCCACTCCTCGTCGCTGAGCGACTCCGGGTTGCCCTGCAGCGCGTTGTGGAGCCGCTTGGTCGCGTTGTAGAACTCCTCGCGGCCCAGCATGATCTGCCATTGGGCGTCGATCCCGACGTCGTTCATGAGCGGGATGAGCGTGTAGAGGATCTCGGAGACGCCACCGCCGAACGCGGTGGCCGAGAGGTGCAGGACGCGCAGCCCCTGGAGGTCCTCCGCGAGGTCGCGGATCTCCTGGATGAGCGGCCTGCCGGCCAGGTGGGTGTAGTCGGCCAGGCTCTTGTGGCCTACTGAAACCGGCTGCAGCACGGCGGGGGAATATAGACCGGCCAGGAATCGGCGGGGGTCCGGGGGCGTGAGCCCTCGTTGCTATCCGTCTGCGAGGTACTTGACAAGCAGCGTGCGGCCGGTGCCGAAGCTGCACTCGTCGACGGTCGCCTCGATGATCGCGCGGCTCAGCTCTTGCTCGACCGCCGACACCGACGAGCCCGGTCCGCTCAGCTCCATCGACAGCCGGTCGTCCAGCAGCCGGAACGAGAAGCTCACGCGGCTCTCGTCCTCGAGCGGGCGGCTCTCGTCGACGTAGTCGTTCGCCGCCTCGGTGATCGCCAGCTTCAGGTCGGCGATCTCCTCCGGCGAGAGGGGCGTCAGGCGGCAGACGGCGGACAGCGCAAGGCGCGCGAGGACCAGATAGTCGGGCCGCGCGGGGATCGTCAGGGCGACGTCGCGGCTCTCGGCTGTGGTCTCAGGCGCCTCCACCTCGCCTGCACCCTACCCAGATTCTGCGGGTCGTTGGCCCAGCTCGACGTCGATCGTGCGGCGCTTGCCGTCGCGAAGCACCTCGAGCTCCACCCGCTCGCCCGCGCTCATCGCGCTGATCACGTCGGCGAGGTCCTGGGTCCTCGTCAGGCGCTGGCCGTTGACGGCCACGATGACGTCGCCGCCGGTGCGCAGCGGCGTGGCCTGGAACTCGATCTCCTCGCCGCCCCCGCGCAGCCCCGCCTCCTCCGCCGGGCTGTTCTCCTCGACCTCCTGCACGAGTCCGCCGTCGCGCGCGTTCAGGTCGAGCCGCCGCGCCAGCTGCGGCCAGAGCGGCAGCGTCGTCACACCCAGGTAGCCGTACTCGACCCGGCCGTCCTGCCGCAGCTCGCGCAACGAGCGCTCCACCGCGTCGACCGGGATCGCGAAGCCGACCCCCTCGCCGCCGCCCGACTCCGACTTGATCTGAGCGTTCACGCCTATCACCCGCCCGCGCGCGTCGAGCAGCGGGCCGCCCGAGTTGCCCGGGTTGATGGCGGCGTCCGTCTGGATGGCGTTGCCGATCTGGAAGCGGGTGAGCGACTCGATGTTGCGGTCGACGGCCGAGATCACCCCGACCGAGAGCGACTGCTCCTCGTTGAACGGGCTCCCGATCGCCGCCACCGGCTCGCCGACCTGGATGCTGTCAGAGCTGCCGAGCTCGAGCGGCGTGAGCCTCAGCCCGGCGGGATCGACCTTCAGCAGCGCCACGTCGGCGTTGGGGTCGTCGCCGACGATGTCGGCCGGCACCCGGTTGCCGTCCGCGAACTCGACGAACACGTCCTCGGCGCGCCCCGCGCCCGTGGAGGCGCCCGCGGTCACGACGTGCGCGTTCGTGGCGATGTAGCCCTGGCCATCGAGCACGAAGCCAGACCCCTGGCCGCCCTCCCCGTCCTCGTCGAGCAGGCTCGCGCCGCCTTCGAAGATCGAGATGACCGTGACGACGCCGGGCGACAGGCGCTCGTAGATCTGGTCCGGGTCGAAGCCGCCCTCGCGTCCGAGCCCCTCCACCACCTGTACCCGCGTGGTGGTGACCTCCCGCGGCGTGCTCGCGGACTCGTCGTCGTCCGAGTCGCAGCCCGCGGCCACCAGGCCGATGGCGGCCAGGAGCACCGCGCAGGCGCGCGTCACGCGCCGTTCCCGCCGGCTGGAAGCTCGAGTGTGAACGCGGTTCCGCCCGGGTGGGAGCTCACGCGCAGCCGGCCGTCCATCCGCTCCGCCAGCTCGCGCGCGATCGCGAGCCCGAGACCGGCGCCGCGGGCCGCGTCGCCGGTGTAGAAGCGCTCGAAGACCTTGGCCCGGCTCCCGTCCGGAAGCCCGGGTCCGGCGTCTGCCACCGTGAACCCGGCGGCGCCGTTGCTGCGATCTGCCCTCACGGTCACGTGGGTGCCCGCCGGCGTGTGCCGGAGGGCGTTGTCGAGCAGGATACGCATGATCTGAGCCACCCGTTCCGGGTCGCAGACGGCGTCCGGGCCCTGCTCCGGCAGGCGCACGTCGAGATCGGTGGCGTGGTCCGCCAGCGCCGGCGTGAACTCGTTGACGATGCTCCGGGCGAGCTCCGACAGGTCCACCTCCTCCGCACGCAGCTCGAGCGAGCCGGCGTCGAGCCGGGACAGGTCGAGCAGGTCGACGGAGAGCTTCTGGAGCCGCGCCACCTGCTCGCTCATCGTCTCGAGGAACTCGCGGCGGGTGTCCTCGTCGAGGTCCTCGTCCTGCAGCAGCTCGACGAACCCGGCCAGCGAGAAGATCGGCGTGCGCAGCTCGTGCGAGGCGGTCGCGATGAACTCCTTGCGGGCCACGTCGACCTGGCGCAGCTGCGCCTGCATCTCGTTGAACGTGCGCGTGAGCTGGCCGAGCTCGTCCTTGGAGTCGACCGGCAGCGGGTCGACGAAGCTGCCGCGCGAGACCTCCTCGGCGGCCTTCTCGAGCCGGCGCACGCGACGACCGAGCCGCCCGGCCACCAGCCAGCCGCCGAGCAGCGCGAGCACGAGGGCGGCCAGCGTGGCGAGAAACACCCTGTTGCGGATGAACGAGACCGCCGCCTCCACCTCCTCGAAGTCGCGCGAGTAGAGGGCCACGCCGACCGGCTGCCTGTCCCTCAGCAGCGGTTGGGCGACGATGCCGATGTCGTCGCCCTGGAACAGATCGAAGGCGGTCTGCATCTTGCGCGCCTTGAGCGCACGGAGCAGGAGCACTTCGTTCTCGTAGTAGACGCTCTGCTCGCGCGAGTCGAAGCGGGCGTAGAACTCGAGCCCGCCCAGGTCGTTCTGGCGGCCCTCGACGTCTTCCCTCCAGTCGAACAGCGTCACGTGCGAGTCGGTGCCCTCGGCCACGCGCCGCACCTCGCGCTCGAG
>JBKGUS010000517.1:0-7281 GCA_046462295.1 Thermoleophilaceae bacterium
GCGGCTCGATAGGCGGCGCGGGCGGAAGGTCCTCGCGCTGCTCGACAGTCGCCCCCTGCAGGCCGATGAACTCGAGCACGGCGTCCCGGACGCTGGGAACGGCCGCGAAGACGGCGCCCGAGAGGACGAGCAGGGAGACGAGCGCGAGCACTAGGGCGCGGCGGAGGCTTCGGGGCGGGAGGAGGCCTGCCAGGCGGCGTCGCGCTGCACGCGCCGGCGACAGGCCCGCGGACTGGGCGCCGTCGGCACGACCCTCCGCGGGGAGCGCCTCGAGCCGCGCGAGGACACCCGCTGTCAGGTCCGGCGTCTCCGGCCACTCCAGCTCGCGGCCGATCTGGATCAGCGTCTGCTCGAGATCACGCATCGGCAGGCTCCAGGCGGGCGCGCAGTCGCTCCAATGCACGCGACGTGCGGGACTTCACGGTTCCGCGCGGGCAGCCCAGGGCCGCCGCGGTCTCCTCCTCGGACAGCTCGAGGAAGTAGCGGCAGGCGATCGTCTCGCGGTCGCTGTCGGAGAGCTCGGTCAGGGCGGTGATGAGCTCCTCGCGCTGCTCGGAGTCGAGGAGCGCCGCCTCGGGAGACGGGACCGCGCCGCCCGGGCGGCGCTCCTCGGCCACGCGCAGCGCGAGCCGCTCCCGGCGGCCCGCGGACTTGACCCGGTTGCGTGCCTCGTTCGACACGATCGTCAGCAGCCACGGCCGAAACGGCGCCCCCTCCCGGAACCGCCCGAGGGCGGCGTGCGCCTTCACGAACGCGTCCTGGGCCGCCTCCTCCGCATCGGCCGCGTTCCCGGTGATCACCCAGGCCGTCCGAAACGCGATGCTCTGATGCCGCCGCACGATTTCTCCATAGGCCGCCGGCTCGCCGCGCTTGGCCCTCGCGACGAGCTCGTCCTCAGTGGGTGGCCGGTCCTCCACCGTGCCCGTAGTACAGCGGCGGAGGCGGATCGGTTCCCATGGGCGTGCTGTGCCGTGTCATCACACCTATCAGTGCCATGATATGGCACCAGAACGTGCTATGGTGTCACACGATGGAGGACAATCCCTTCGAATACAGCAAGCCGCTTCCCGCCGGTCAGATGGTCGACCGCCAAGCGGAACTGGCCGCCCTCGGCGATCAGCTCGTCAACACCCACAACAGTCGACTCGTGGGCCCCCGCCGTTACGGCAAGACCACCCTGATAAATGCCGTACTGGCGCAGGCGCGTGATGACGGGCACGTGGCCATCAAGGTCAACTTCCTCGGCGTCCTCACCCTCGACGACATCGCCGAGCGCATCGAGCGCGCATACAACCAGCAGCTCGAGAGCAAGCTGAAGCAGTGGTTCACGGGGGTCGTGCGCACACTACGACCGACCCTGACCGGTGGCGGCGGCCCGGTTCCCGCCTCGATCGCCATCAGTCCCCAGCCCTCGACGAGCGGTCTGCTCGACCGGCTCGCGCTCCCCGCGAAGGTGCACTCCAAGCACGGTGTGCGCTGTGCGATCGCCTTCGACGAGTTCCAGGACATCCTGCGCGTCGGACCGAACGCCGACGCGATCATTCGCTCCGAGATCGAAGGACACGCCGGAGTCGCCGGTTACGTGTTCTCCGGTTCGCATATCGGCATGATGCGGGAGCTCTTCGCAGACCGTCGGCGCGCGTTCTTCGGTCAGGCCACGCCGATCGACCTGCCGCCCTTGGCCCCTGACGAGCTTGGGGAGTACATCGCCGCCCGCTTCCTCCACTACGAGCGAGACCCCGGCGAGGCGCTGGCCGCTCTCCTCGACCTGGCCCAAGGCCACCCGCAGCGCGCGCTGATGCTGGCCAACAAGCTCTTCACCGCCACCGCCTCCGGCGGCGCGGCGGACAGCGACGCATGGTCGGAGGCGCTCGCAGCCGCGTGCTACGAGGCCGAGCCCGAGATCACGCAGGTCTGGAATGACCTGACGGCCACCGCCCAGCGAGCGCTGGCGGTCATAGCGGATGGGACGATTGCGCTGAACAGCCGTACCGCCCGCGAGCGCTACGGCCTGCCGAAGACGGGCTCGAACCAGCAGGCCGTGCAGCAGCTCGCGGACGAGGCGCACATCGTGAAGGCGGACACGCGCACCGGCTGGGCGGTGGTCGATCCGCTGCTGCAGCTCTGGCTGCGCGGCGGTCGCAGCTGGCCGGACCTTGGGTAGGACGGCGCGGTAGCTCACACGGAGCGCAGCGCCTCCGTCGGCGCCAGCCGCGCCGCACGGGTGGCGGGATAGAGGCCCGCGACCGCCCCGATCGCCAGCGAGGCGGCGAGCGCCCCAGCCGGGGCCACCAGCGGCACCACCGCCGGCCAGTCCTGGCTCATCGCATAGGCGACGGTGATCGCGGCTCCCAGCGCCGCCCCGGCCACGCCGCCGAGCAGCGCCAGCAGCAGCGACTCGGTCAGGAACTGGGCGGAGATGTGCCGCCGGGTGGCTCCGAGCGCGCGGCGCAGCCCGATCTCGGAGCGCCGCTCGAGCACGGAGATGACCATGACGTTGGCGATCCCCACCCCGCCCACCAGCAGCGCCACCGCGCCGAGGCCGAGGAACAGCCCGGTAAACGCGGTCTGGGCGGCGGCGCGGGCGGCCAGGGCGTCGCTCGGCCGGCTCACCTCCACCTCCTCCGGATGCTCGGGGTTGGCCGTTGCGGCGAGCAGCTCCCTGGTGGACTCGACCCGGTCCTCCTCGGCGCGCACGTAGATCGTGGTGGGCGAGCGGTCGGCGCCGAGCAGCTCGACGGCCACTGGGAAGCCGACCAGGGCAGCGCTGTCGAGGTCGGGGTCGAGCGTGACGGGGGCCAGGATCCCGGCCACGGTGAACCAGCGGTCGCCGAGCCACACGTTCACGCCCGGTCGCCGAATGCCGAGCCGCCGCGCCGCCGTGGCGCCCAGCACGACCACCGGGTAGCGCGCGGTCGCGGCGTTCAGGAAGCGGCCACTCCGTACGCGCGCCCCGAGCGTGCCGGCCAGGCCGGGCTCGGCCGCCATCACGGCGATTCCGCCGGTCTCGGCCTCGTCGATCTGATCGGTGCGCCGGACGGTCTGGTCCAGCAGCTTCGCCGCAGCGGCGTCCTCGACGGTGTCGAGCCTGCCGGTCATGGCGGGTGCCGTCTCGGGGAGCTCCGCGTCGACCCCGGTGAAGGTCTGGCCGGGCGCGACCTCGAGCAGGTTGGTGCCGAGCCGGTCGAGCGTCGCGAGCAGGTCGGCCTTGCTCGACTCTGACACCCCGAGCACCGCGACCATCGAGGCGATCCCGATCGCCACCCCGAGCGCCGAGAGCGCCGCCCGCAGGCGCCGGGCACGGAGTCCCGCGGCGCCGACGCGGAGGATGTCGGCGGGCAGGAGGCGGCTGGGCGCTGGGCCCGAGCCAGGAGCCGGCCGCCGGTTCGCACGGACGGCGTCCGGCGGGGTCACGCCGTGCTCGTTGCCGCCACCCGCTCGTCCCGCTCGACCCGGCCGTCGCGGATGTGAACCCTCCGCGGCAGCGAGGCGGCCAGCTCGAGATCGTGGGTGATGACCACGATCGTCGTGCCGTCCGTGTTCAGCTCGCGCAGCAGCGACACGATCTGGGCGCCCGACGCCGTGTCGAGGTTGCCCGTCGGCTCGTCGGCGAACACGATCGACGGCCTGCCGACGAGCGCCCGTGCGATTGCCACGCGCTGGCGCTCGCCACCGGACAGCTGCGTCGGGCGATGGTCGACGCGGTGACCCAGCCCGACCCTTTGAAGCTGATCGGCGGCCCGTCGCCGCCGCTCGGGCGCCGGGATGCCCGAATAGAGCAGTCCCTGGGCGACGTTGTCCGCCGCGCTCATCCCCTCGACCAGGAAGAACTGCTGGAAGACGAACCCGATGTGGCGCGCCCGCAGGGCGGCCAGGCGGCGGTCCGACAGCGCCGCCACCTCGTGCCCGGCAACGCGGACGGTGCCGGCGCTCGGCCGGTCGAGCGTGCCCATGATGTGGAGGAGGGTCGACTTGCCCGAGCCGGACGGGCCGACAACGGCGAGCAGCTCGCCCTCCTCCACCATCAGGGCCACGTCGCGAAGGGCATCCACCCCACCGGGGTAGCGCTTCGCGAGGTCGCGGATCTCGAGGACCGGTGCGTCAGGCATCCGGCACCACCACGCGGGCGCCCTCGCGGATGCCGGTGCCTTTGACTTCCACGTAGCCCCCGGCGAAGAGACCGGTCTCGACCGGCACGACGCGCCGTCCCGCGGCGAGCTCGACCCCGTAGCCGCCGCCGCGCCGCGCCACCAGTGCCTCGACTGGGACCGCCAGGACGTTCTTGCTCGACTCCTGGGCGAGGCCGACGCTCACCGGCGCCTCGTCGAGGCGGCCGATCCCGCGTGCGGAGCGGAGCCGGACGGTCACGTCGATGACGAGTTCCTGCTCGGCGCCGGCGCCCGCGCCCGGGTCGGCGGCGTCGGTGCCCTCCTTCTCGCGGGCGACGCGGCCGACGTCCGCGATGCGGCCCCGCACGGCCGACTGGTCGGGGAGGGTCACCTCGACACGGTCGCCCTTGCGGGCGAGGCTCTGGAGGGCGGCGTCGAGCTCGATGGTCACTACCCGGCGGGTGGAGCTGGTGTCGAGCACCTCGGAGCCCTCCGAGAGCACACTGCCGACGCTGGTGTGGTGCTCGCCGATCCGCCGGGCGCCGGGGAGGAAGACGACGCGGCCGAGCTCCACTGCGCCGGTCTCGGGCAGGCCAGCCGACTCCTGCCAGTCGGTGACGGCGGCGGCCGTGGTGGAGGTGAACTCGGTGTCGACGGTGCCGGGGTCGAAGCCGAGGGCGGCGAGGTTGTGCTCGAGCTGGCGAACGTCGTGGCCATCCTCGACGCCGAGTTGGAGGTCCCGGTAGGCCGGAGTGGCGCCGTACATGAGGACGACCGGCTCGCCGTCGACGCGGTAGAGCGCGCCGCCGCGGCGGACGACGGAGCCCGGGCGCGGGAGCGCGGTGACGGTGCCGGAGCCGGCGGCGTCGGACGAGTCGGGGACGGTTGAGCTGCCGGAGGGCGAGCCGCCGGTCGCCGAAGCGTCCGCTGGCGGGGCGGCGCCCGCGGATGGGCTGCTCGGCGCGGAGCGGCCGGGACCTGAGCCGGCCGGCGCGGAGGCGCGGGGAGCGGAGTCCTCCGGCGCGGAGCCGCCGGGAGCGGAGCCCTCCGGCGCGGAGCCGCGGGGAGCGGAGCCCTCCGGCGCGGAGCCGTCCGGTGCGGAGCCGCCGGGGCCGGAGTCGTCCGGCGCGGAGCCACCGCGGCCGGAGCGCTCGGGCGCGGACCCGTCCGGCGCGGAGCGGGAGGGCGACTTCTCGGACGGGGAGTCGCCTGGTGGGGACTCGCCCGACGGGGACTCGCTGGAAGGGGACTCGGCCGCCGGAGACTCGCTGGGCGGCGCGTCCTTTCCCACGGAGTCCGCTTGGCCTGACGCGAAGTACGCCGCCGGGATCGTCGCCGCCCCGTCCGCTTCGCTCGACCTCGCCGGTGCCGTTCCGCCCTCGGACTCCTCTCCCGACGCGCCCGGCGTCCCGGTCCCGGAGCCGCCGCCCGCCGTGGCCAGGCGGTTCAGGACCGTGCGGATGCCCGCGTAGCCCAGGGTGCCTTCCACCGTCTCCCGCTCCACCAGCGTCTGGCGGGTCACAGTCGCCGTGCTGCCGGCGGCCCGCAGGCCGGGCCGGTCGCCCGCCTCGTCGCCTCCGAGCAGCGCCATCGCCGCCAGGCCGCCCGCCGACAGCGCGGCCGCCGCCAGAGCCACAGGTGCCAGGCGGCGCCGGCGCATCCCGGCGTCCGGGCCGGCGCCATCGGAGGACGCCTCCGGCCGAGCCGGTCGTCGCAGCCGCACGCTCATTCGGCCAACCGCAGCCCGGGACCGCGCTCGCTGCACGCCTCCATGGCCTCCTGCACGCGCGGGTCGTCCAGGTCGAGGTCGCCCAGCGCTCCGCCCTGACCCGAGCCGCCCGAAGGTGGCCCGCTGCGCGGATCGGGCACGTCGAACCCCTTCTCCCGCATGCAGCGCGCGAACTCGAGCCTCGCCTCCTCGAACTCCCGCCGCTGGTCCTCGTCGATCTGGGAGACTAGGTCCTGCAGGTGCTTGCGGCACTCGCTCTCCGCCTCCCGGAAGCGCGGATCGTTCCGGTGCCCGTCCGTGAGCATGCTCCGCAGGCCGCCGGCACCCGGCTGCGGGTCCGGCACGTCGACGCCGTGCTCACGCATGCAGTGGGCGTAGTCGAGCCCGGCGTCCTCCACGTCCGAGGCGGAGATCCCGTCGCTCGCGTCCGAGGCCTCCTCCCCGCCGCCGCAGGCGACCAGCGCCAAAGTGGCGAGCAGGGCGGCCTGGGCCCCGAGGCCGCACCTGCTCATGAGCCTTCCTCGGCGGGTCCGCGGAGCGTCCCGCATTCCCGCTGCGCCTCCTGGAACGCAGGGTCGTTCGGGTCGACGCCGCCGCCGAGCCTCATCTCCACCCGGCCGCCCTCGCCGAAGGTCGGATCGGGCATGTCGAACCCGTGCTCGCGCATACAGCGGGCGTGCTCGAGGGCGCGCTCGCGGAACTCGCGCTCCTGATCCTCGGAGATCTCCGGCGGCTCGACATCATCCAGGTGCTTCTGGCACTCCCGCCGGGCGCGCTCGAGCTCCGGCGTGGGGCCTCCCGGAGGCGCGGTGAACCTGAGGCCCTCTCCGGGCGCCGGATCGGGCATGTCCACGCCGTTCCGGCGCATGCACTCGGCGAACTCGAGCGCGGCTTCGCGGAACTGCGCCCGGTCGCCGCCGGCCCCGTCGCTGCTGTCGTCACCACCGCCGCACGCGGCCAGGGCCAGGGAGGCGGTGGCGATCGGCAGGGCGAGGAAGAAGGTTCTCTTGGATGCCATGGCGCCATCCAATGGGGGGCGCCTGAGAGCCAGGTGAACGGGGTCTAGGAGACGGCTAAGAATCGAGGCTCAGGCTGAGCTCGGCGCCGCCGTCGGCCGCGTTCCGGGCAGCCACGCTGCCGCCGTGCGTCTCGGCCACCTGGCGCACGATTGCCAGGCCGAGCCCCGCTCCCGGCAGACCTCGGGCGGAGCGAGCCCGGTAGAAGCGGTCGAAGACGCGTGGCAGGTCCTCGGGCTCGATGCCGGGGCCGCGGTCGCGCACGGCGAGCCGGCCCTCGCGGAGCGTCACGTCGATCGGAGCGTCCCGTGGGCTCCACTTCTCGGCGTTGTCGAGCAGGTTCGAGACGGCCCGGTCGAGGCGGCGCGGTGAGCCGTCGAGGACCGTCTCCTCGAGCTCCACCCGGATCTCCCGGCCTGGGTGGAGG
>JBKGUS010000518.1:0-5949 GCA_046462295.1 Thermoleophilaceae bacterium
CTGCGCGGACTCCCGCGCAGGAGGGGACCTCCAGCTAGTTGTCGCGCCGGCCGGTGGGGGCCGCGGACCACCGGGCGCCGAGCCCGTTGTCCCCCTGTTCCGCCAACTCCGCCAGGTCGCCGCCGTAGTAGTAGTAATCCCCGAGACGCTCGCGCGTGCCGGTCACGACGACGCCGAGCACGCGCCGCTCGCTCTGCGCGAGCACCCGGGCCGCGGCACGAGCGCGGTCGCGGCGAGTCGTCCTGGCGCGCCCGACGATCAGCACCCCGTCGATGCCGGGCAGGTCGAGTAGCACGCGGGTGTCGGACACCGGCAGCAGCGGCGGCGCGTCGATCAGCACGATGTCCGCGGCGCCACGGGCCTCCGCAAGTAACTCGGCCATGCGCGGCGACCGCAGCAGGTCCGCGGGGTTGGGCGGAGCCGGACCGGTCGGCAGCACGCGCAGCCTGCCGTTCGCGCTTACCGTGACGAGCAGCTCGTCGAGCCTGCGAGCGCCTACCAGTCCGGACGAGAGCCCGACGGCCATACGGTCGATCCCGAACTGCTCTGCCGCTGTGGGGCGGCGGAGATCCGCCTCGATCAGGATCACGTCGTCGCCGCCGGCGATCAGGGCGCGAGCAAGGTTGACGGCGACGGTCGTCTTGCCCTCCCCGGCGTCCGGGCTCGTGACGAGGATGGAGCGCTGATCGCCCGCCACCTCGAGGAAGCGCAGTCCCTCCCGCAGCATCCGGTAGGGCTCCGCCTGGGCGCCGACGAGGGCGTCGTCGCCCGCCGCCGGGATGGCGCCGCGCGGAACGCTCGCGAGTACGGGCTGGCCGAAGGCCCGCTCGAAGTCCTCCGCCGTCTTCAGCCGCCGGTCGACGAAGTCGGCCAGCAGAGCGACGGCCACGCCCAGCAAGAGGCCCAGCACTCCTGCCAGCGCCGCGGCCTGGACCGGCTTCGGGGACGCCGGGTCCGTGTTGGGTCGCGCTAGCGCGAGCACGTCGCCCTCGCCCGTCTGCAGGGCCTCGAGCACAGTCAGCTGCCGCAGGGAATCCAGCAGGTCCTGCCGCTGCTCCGGTGGGGCGCTTTCGAGCGTCTGCTCCACGAGCCGCTGGGCGTCGCGGACCTTGGCGCGGTCGCGCTCGCGGCTGTAGTCGATGAACTCGCGGGCGTAGGCGTTGGCGAGGCGCGCCGAAAGCTTCGGGTCGCGGGTGGTCGCGGCGATACGCACGATGTTCGAGTTATCGCCCGCGGTCACGTCGATGCTGGTCACGGCCGTAGTTCCCGTGACGTCGCCGTCGAGAGCCGCGACGACCCGCTCGGTCACCTGCGCGGACTGGATCACCTCGAGCGTCGTGGAGGTGTCGCGCTCGGGATCGGCGCCGCTCTCGAAGAGGTTCGAGCCGAACAGCGTCCGTGCGAAGCCCGGATCGCGCCGCGGGCACTGCGCGGTGGCCTCGTACTTCTTCTCGGCGGTGCTGACCGCGGCGGCTGCCACTCCCAGGCTCACGACGAGGCAGGCGAGGACGATCCACTTGCGCTCCCATACCACCCTGAGCAGGCGTAGCGGAGAGCCGAACCCCTCGGGGAGGCCAGGCGCCCTGTCAGGCATGGAGCCGCTCCAGCTCGGGGCGTTCGGGGAGGTCCTCCGGGCCGAGCTCGATCACGGCCGAGAGCTCGCGGTCAAACCGCTCGGGCGCAAACCGGGCGGCATTCTCCCGCGCGGCATCCGGATCGAAGGAGAGCCGCTCGAAGCGCTCGATTGCGTCGCAGAGCCCCTCGACGGTCTGTTCGCTGAACAGCACGCCGGTCGAGCCGTCGATCACACTGTCGCGGACGCCGCCGACGCCATACGCGATCACCGGCGCCCCCGCCGCCTGCGCCTCGACCGGGACAATCCCGAAGTCCTCCTCCCCCGGGAAGAGGAGGGCCTTGCATTCACTCATCAGCCCCACAAGCGTAGGGAAATCGGCGTGACCGAGGAAGGTTACGCCCGCTCCTGCCGCCGTCTCCAGCCGCTCGCGGTCGCGCCCTTCGCCGACCACGACCAGCGGCCGGCCCAACCGCGTGCACGCATCCACGGCCAAGTCAACGCGCTTGTAGGGCACGAGCCGGGACACCACGAGGAACGTATCCCCCGGGCTGCGAGGTCGGGCCAAGAACGGATCCACGTCGACCGGCGGATGTACGACCGCGGCCCTACGCCGGTAGTACTTGCGGATCCGGTTTGCGACGTGCGAGGAGTTCGCCACGAAGCGGTCGACCCGCGCCGCCCCGGCGAGGTCGTCGCGCCGCAGCTTGGCGAGCAGCGGCGGTAGCAGAATGCGCCCGATCCGGCCGATCGGCTCGTCGCGCAGCTTGGCGGGCTCCCAGGCGTGCCGCATCGGCGTGTGGCAGTAGCAGAGGTGGAAGGTGTCCGGAGGGGTCAGCACGTTCTTGGCGCAGGAATGGCTCGAGGAGACCACCAGCTCGTACGGTGACAGGTCGAGCTGCTCGTACGCGGCGGTCATCAGCGGCAACAGGCGCTGGTAGTGGGTGCGCGCCCCGGGGAGCCGGTCGAGGAGGGTGGTATGAACGCGTGTCTGCGCCAGCTCCGGAAAAGCCTCGGGCCTGTAGACGGCCGCATAGAGGTCCGGGTGGTCGAGCAAGCCGAGGATGCGGAGGGCGACCTTCTCCGAGCCGCCGGGCACCGTGAGCCACTCGTGGACGACGGCCGAGCGGGGGGTCACCTAGGCTCCTGTCCCGCGATGAGGAGCGTGCGACAGGCCGTGCTTGTGCTGGCGCGCCGGCTTGGGCTCGAGGGCGGCCTCCGCCGTCTCCAGCGGGCGTTCGAGCCGGCGCCGGTCAGGCGCAACCGCCGCGACGACGAGAATCTGCGCGTCGTGATGGCGGCCGTGCTCGAGCGGGATTCCTGCTGCATCGACGTGGGGGCCAACGTGGGCACGGTGCTGGCCAACATGGTGGCGATCGCGCCCGACGGTAGGCACATCGCGTACGAACCGCTGCCGGACCTCAGCGAGAGCCTCGCCCGGCGCTTTCCCCAGGTCGACGTGCGGGCCGCGGCGCTCTCCGACCACGCCGGCGAGGCGACCTTCACGCGCGACCGCGGCGCCCCGAGCCAAAGCGGCTTCCGGGCTACCGGCGGCAGCATCGGCCGGACGGAGCAGTTCACGGTGCCGGTCGAGCGGCTCGACGACACGTTGCCCGAGGCGTTCGTCCCCGCGCTCATCAAGATCGACGTCGAGGGTGCGGAGGAGCAGGTTCTGCGCGGGGCGCTCGAGACGATCCGCCGCCACCGGCCCGTCGTGGTCTTGGAGCACGGCAACCGCGCGGCGGAATACGGCACCCGCCCCGACGACGTCTATGAGCTCCTCTGCGGCGCGGCCGGGCTGAGGATCTTCGACATGGACGGCGACGGTCCCCTGACGCTGGAGCGCTTCCGCGCGCTCGCCTCGCCCCCCGCCGCGACCCGCTGGAACTTCTTCGCCCGGCCCTGAAGGACGCACCACCTCACTCACCCGGCGCCCGAAAGACCGCCGCCAGCGTCATAACGAGGATCTTGGCATCCAGGCCGAGCGACCAGTTCCGGATGTAGTAGTTGTCCCAGCGGACGCGGTCGGCCAGGGATGTGCGTCCGCGCAGTCCGTTGACCTGCGCCCAGCCGGTGATCCCTGACTTGACACGGTGGCGGTCGTCATACCGACGGATGGTCTCGCCGAACAGCTCGACGAACTCCGGTCGCTCGGGCCGCGGTCCCACCAGGCTCATGTCGCCCTTGAGGACGTTGAGCAGCTGTGGCAGCTCGTCGATCGAGTTGCGGCGTAGGAACCTCCCCACGGCCGTACGCCTATCCGCCCCCTCGACGCCTCCGGGGGCCACACCGGGCGGCAGCTCTACGGTGGTCGCGGCAAGCTGCTCGTCCGACGGCGCCATCGAGCGGAACTTGAGCATCTCGAAGGCACGGCCGTCGCGACCGGTCCGGAGCTGACGGAACAGCACTGGCCCGGGTGATTCGAGCTTGACGGCGATCGCGGCCGCGACGAACAGCGGCAACAGGATGAGCAGCGCAACCGCGGCGACTACCCGGTCGAGCACGTGCTTCACCGCGAACTGCCAGCCCAGGGGGGAGACGGAGCGGAGGCCGATCAGCGGCAGCGTCCCGATCTTCTCGACCTGCAGGCGTTTCGTGAGGCTCTCGTACATGCGCGGGACGAGCGAGACCTCGATGCCATTCGCCTCGCATTCGCTCACGAGCGGGACGAGCCCGTGGTCGGGCGCGGACGAGAACGCCAGGATCACGTGCTCGGCGCCGGTCTCCTTCGCGATGTGCGCCATACGGGCTGGGGGGCCGAGCACCGGGGCCATCCGGTGCGGCACCATCTCCGGCGGCGGCGGATCTCCGTCGAGGTAGCCGATGATTCGGAGGCCGAGCTCCGGCTCCTCACGCAGCCGGCGCTCCATCTCCGCGCCGACCTCGCCCGCCCCGACGATCAGCGTCGGCTTGCCCACGATGCCGGCCGCCCGGGAGCGCCGTAGGATCGCGGTGAGCAGCAGCCGCCCACCGACGAGGTAGACGCTCGCGAAGAGCCATGCCCGCGCGACGAGGGGTCCTGGCTCGGCGTCAGGCTCGAACAGCGCCGCCGCGGCGATCAGGGCGATGGCGGCGAGCGACGTCGAGCCGACGATCCGGCCGGTCACCTCGATGCCCCTGCTCTCGATCGCGCTGCCGTACAGGCCGCGCACGGCGAAGAGGACGATCACGGCCGGCGGCAGCATCCACACAAGCAGCCTGCCGTCGGACCCGATGTCCGCGGGAGCCCCGAGATGGGCGGCGCCGATCGCAAGCCCGAGGAGGGCGGCATCTACGAGCAACCTGGTCCAGAGCCAGCCCCGGGTCGAGAGCAGCCGAGTGCTTCCGCGGATCGGGTGTGGCCGCGGGAGCAGTCTCAGGACGCGGTCGTCGCCCCGGGAGCGGTCGCCCGCGAGTGGGGAGCGGGTCGCCTGCTCGCTGGTGGATGTCCGTGCTCCTGGCTGCACCGGTCCCGCCACCTCAAACCCGACGGGAGCGCCGACGGGGCACCTCGATCGTGCGCCCTATGAAGCGTACCCCTAGGCCGTGTCTGTCTGACGCAAGAGCCGGCGCGTACCGAGGCCCACCGCCAGAAGAGCTCCGCCGACGGCGATTATGAGAGCAACGTCCAGGCCGGTGAACGGCAGCGCGCCACCGTCGCCGTCCGCCGCTCCAGCGGCCGTGGTGTCGGCCACCGGCTGCGATTCGGCGACGCCTCCGATGCCCTCCAGATCGCCCTGCACCTGCTCTCCGACGCCCTTGTACCCGTCCTGGCCACCCTGGGCGAGAGCCGTCGCGGCGGGCATCGCGAGGACGCACACTGCGAGCAGGAGCGTCAGTGACTTGATGTGATTGCGCATATCCGCTTCCCTTCGGGGCCGGCCTCCGCAGCGCGGCACCCACGTTAACCCGACCGATGAAACTTCTTCCAGGAGGACGCGCCGGTAAACGTAGGAGTGTGCACCGTCTTTCGTGCACTGCCCGCCCAGCCGGCCAGTCGCGTCCAACCTTATAGACGTAACACGAGGTCGGAAGTTGCGCAAGCTCCACAAGAATCTATTCGGATCCTCCACGTCCATACTTCAGTATGGCTCGATTTATCTCGCGCGGAGTGATCCGCCTGCCCGCGGCGATCCTGTCGCGTGCGATGCGCGTGGCCTCATCGCGCGGATCGAGCTGGATGGCGCGGCCGATCCGGCATCGCGCGGCCGCGCGATCTCCTCGTGAGGAGGCCAGCGCCGCCAGCTCGAGCCACGCGTAGGCGTTCCGCGGCTCGCGCTGCAGCGCCTTCCTGAAGGCCCGCTCGGCGCGCACCGGCTGGCCGGCGCCGATGGCGATCGTGCCCTCGAACAGCGCGGGCCGTGCGGACACGGGGTTCAACTCGGAGGCGTGGTCGA
>JBKGUS010000519.1:0-5804 GCA_046462295.1 Thermoleophilaceae bacterium
TGGGCGAGATCGTCGAGAAAGGCCGCGGTGTGAGCAACCTCCAGGTCGGCGACCGCGTCGTCGTGCCCTTCACGATCGCATGCGGCAACTGCTGGTCGTGCCGGCACGAGCTCTACTCGGTGTGCGAGAACTCCAATCCGAACGCGGGTATCGCCGAGAAGCTGTTCGGCCATCCGACCGCCGGGATCTTCGGCTACTCGCACATCACCGGCGGCTACGCCGGCGGACAGGCCGAGTACGCGCGCGTGCCCTACGCGGACGTCGGGCCGATCAAGATCGAGGACGACCTCCCGGACGACCAGGTCCTGTTCCTGTCCGACATCTTCCCGACCGGCTACTTCGGCGCGGACCTGTGCGACATCGAGGGCGGCGAGGTGATCGCCGTCTTCGGCGCGGGACCGGTAGGCCAGTTCGCGATCGCCAGCGCCATCCTCCTCGGCGCCGAACGCGTGATCGCGATCGACCAGTACGACTACCGGCTCCAAATGGCGCTCAACAGGGCCAGGGCCACGGAGAGCATCAACTTCTCCGAGGACCCCGACATCGTCGAGCAGCTGAAGGACATGACCGGCGGCCGCGGGCCCGACGCCGTGATCGACGCCGTCGGCATGGAGGCCGCCCACGGCCACGGAGCGCTGCACGCGGTCGACCGAGTGAAGCAGTCCATGCGCTCGGAGTCCGATCGCGGCCACGCGCTCCGCGACGCGATCCTGGCGTGCCGGCCCGGCGGCATCGTCTCCGTGATCGGCGTTTACGGCGGCCTGCTGGACAAGTTCCCGTCAGGGGCGTTCATGAACAAGGGGCTCCAGCTGCGAGCCGGCCAGTGCCATGTCCAGAAGTACACCCGGCCGCTCTACGAGCGGATCCGCGACGGGCAGATCGACCCGAGCTTCGTCGTCACCCACCGCCTCGCCCTCGACCACGCCCCCGACGCCTTCGAGACCTTCAAGCACAAGCAGGACGACTGCGTGAAGGTCGTCCTCACCCCCTGAAAGGACCAGCCATGCCGTTCCCACCGCGGCCGATCGACTCGACCCTCCACGGCGTGACCGACTACAGCGTGGGGGCCATGCTCGTGGCGGGCCTACCGAGGTGGGCAGGCGTTCATGGAACGGAGACCGCCCGGCAGGTCCGGATAGCCGGAGCATTCCACGCCGGCTACAGCACGCTGACCGACTACCCGCTCGGACTCGTCAAGCTCATCCCATACAGGGCGCACCTCGCCCTCGACGCGATCGGCGCGCTCGCGTTGGCGGCGACGCCGTTCGTCACCGGGCAGTACAGGAAGGGAAGGAGGCACTGGGTGCCCCACGTCGCCCTCTGCCTGTTCGAGCTGTCGTCGCTTGCCATAAGCGACACGACGGGCAAGGGCGACTTCCACGGCGACATCGACACCATCCGCCAGTCCAACACCGAGGACCCGCATCGCAAGATCCACGACGGCCCGCCCGCCGTCAAACCCGTCACCGCCTGAGCGGCAGGGCACACAGGGCGACGCTCCTCGAACCTCCGGTTTACACGATGGGCGCGAGGCTCGCTGCAATCGCCCGTGGAGGCGACCGGGCAGTCCCCGCGCCCTTTGGTATTCGCGAGCGAACCTAATGCCCGCGCGTACCCTCATGGCTGATCCAGACGCCTCTTTCGACCACGAGGCGTGCGCCGCGTTGCCGAGATCGCCGAGCGGGCGGGCGCTGGCGGGCTGGTAGGCCTGGATCTCTACGCGGAGGTCATCCGGCCCGGTTGGTCGCCGTTGCGGCCTGGGAGGCCGTCTCGACGAGACACCACTCGCGCGGCTGCCGGGCGAGTGGCTGGCCGGGGTGCGCCGCGAGCCGGCCAGACGCGCCCGCCGCAAGTCCGAATGGGCGGCGATGTTTCCCGCACGTTCGTCGCTGGCTGCGGTGCGACGCATCCAGCGTTCGTGTCGATGGCCGGCCGGCTGGTACCGGCGGTCGGCGTCACGGCGACGGCCGAGCTGCTGCGCTGTTGGAACCGGGTGCACTGCAAGCCACCGAAGCCGGAGCGGGAGATCATCGACGCTGTCGCGTGGGTGGCGAGAAGGGAGCTCGGGCGATGAGCGACGAGCACGACATCGGCCAGCTCGACGAGCAGCTCGACGAGAAGAAGACAGAGAAGGAATCGAAGGCGACGCAGCTGGTGAAGCTCGCGCTCGCCGAGGGCGCCGAGCTGTTTCACAGCCCGGCTGGCGAGGCGTATGCCACCGTGCCGATCGACGGGCGCCGCGAGACATGGCCGATCAAGACGAAGACGGTCCGCCGCTGGCTCGCCCGGCTCTTTTACCTCGCGCGCGAGGAGGCAGCCGGCGCGCAAGCGATCCAGGACGCGCTCGCCGTGCTCGAGGGTAAAGCGCTGTTCGATGGGCTCGAACACCACGTCCACGTGCGTGTCGCCGCGCACGACGGGCAGGTGTTCCTCGATCTCGCGGACGCCGACTGGCGTTGCGTCGAGATCACCGAGAACGGCTGGCGGGTGATGGTGGATCCGCCAGTCCGGTTCAAGCGTGCCCCGCGGGATGCTGCCGCTGCCGACGCCGGTCGTCGGCGGTTCGCTCGAGGAGCTCCGCCCATTTCTCAACTACCAGTCCGAGGACGACTTCCGGCTGATGGTGGCGTGGCTGGTGATGGCGCTCCGCCCCGCCGGGCCATACCCGATCTTGGCGCTCCACGGTGAGCAGGGCAGCGGCAAGAGCACCACCGCCGAGGCGCTGCGGATGCTGGTCGACCCGAACGAGGCGCTGCTGCGTCCGCCACCCCGGGACGAGCGCGACCTAGTGATCGCCGGTTCGAATGGGCGGGTCGTGGCGCTTGAGAACCTCTCGTCTATCCCGCAGTGGTGCTCCGACGCGCTGTGCAGGATCAGCACCGGCGCGGGGTTCGGGACGCGAGAGCTGTACACCGATAGCGACGAGACGATCTTCAGCGTCCAGCTGCCGGTCGTGCTGAACGGCATCGTCGAGGTGGTAACCGCTGGCGACCTTCAGGACCGCTCGATCGTGTTGATGCTCCCGACCATCGAGGAGTACGCGAGCGAAGATGACCTCTGGCAGGCGTTCGAGCTGGCCCAGCCACGCATCCTGGGTGCGCTACTCGACGTGGTATCGCACGCCATGGCAAACGCGCCGACCATCGAGCTTGACGGGCTGCCGCGGATGGCGGACTTCGCCAGGTGGACGGCGGCCGCCGCGCCGGCGCTCGGCTGGGACGTCGACGAGTTCTTCGTCGCCTACGCCGACAACCGCGCGCGGGCGAACGAGACCACGTTGGACGCGTCGCCGCTCGTCGGCCCGCTGCGCAAGGTCGGCGAGTTCGAGGGCACCGCGACCGAGCTGCTCGAGGAGCTCGTGGGGATCGTGGGCGACGGCGCCGCCAGGTCGAAGGCGCGGCCGAAGTCGCCGTCCGCGCTGTCCGGTGCGCTGCGCCGGCTGGCGCCGAACCTGCGCCGCGCCGCGCCGCCGCTCGAGATCGAGTTCGACCGCGAGGGCCGCGACGAGCACGGCAAGCCGGCGCGCCGGCGACTGATCACGCTCGGCCCAACAGAATGGGTACGCAAAAGAGCGTCCACAGCGTCCACAGACGGGAACGGCGTGGACGGCGTGGACGGCGATTTGTATACCCATTCCATCCCGGGGAGCGCGTGATGGGTCGCCCGCCGCTACCGGACGGCACCCGCACCGTCGACTGTCACGGCTACGTCCGCGAGAAGCGCCCCGGCCACCCGCTCGCCGTCGCCGGCTGGGTGCGACTTCACCGCGCCGTCCTGTACGACGCGATCGGCCCCGGCGAGCACGAGTGCTACCGCTGCCGCACGCTCGTCGCCTGGGGTGCCGAGCTCGAGGTCGACCACGCCGACCGCGACCGCGAGAACAACTCCGTCGAGAACCTGAAGCCGGCGTGCCGCGCATGTCAGAACGCCCGTCGCCGATTCGGTCTACGCAGGAACGACGGACGCCTGCCAGGGTCGCCATGAGCCGGCTGCTGACCGCCGAAGAGCTGGCCGAACGCTGGCAGGTCGAGAAGAGCTGGATCTACGCGAAGTGTCGGACGGGGGAGCTGCCGAAGGTGCCGTTGCCCGGCAAGTACGTGCGTTTTCGGCTCGACGTGGTCGAGGCGTTCGAGCGTGGAGAGTGCACTCGGACAACACAACCTGAGAGGAGGTCGCATGAACCGCGGTAAGAATCCGCGCACAGGGGTAGCTACCGACAATGACCAATCGCCGCGGTTATACGATCCGCGGTTGGCTCGTCTGGCAGGTCGGCTCGCGCATCGTCAAGCGCAAGGTGGGCCAGAAGATGGCCGAGAACCGCGTCAAGCTCGGCTTGGCTGGCGCCGTACTGCTGGTCGTCGGCGGGGGCCTGGCAGCCCTGGCCGCCCGCTCCGGCGGCGGCTCCGGCGACGACGAGTAGCGGCTGCCGAGCGGTCTTCAGCGTTGTTCGCGCCCCGTGACGCCCTTCAGGGGCGGTCGCTGCCGTGCTCGCGGTCGAAGCGCTCGGCGACCTCGCGCTCGTCCGCGTCGGGATCCTTGCGGGCGGCCTCTATGTGGAGTTCGCCGGCCTTCCGCTTCTGGGCTTCTGCCGCGGCGACCTGTTCCTGCGCCTGGGCCTCCTCGCGGTGCGCCTGGGCGGCGCGTTTCTCGGCCTCCGCCCGCGTGCGCTCAGCCTCGGCACGCGAGACCTCCGCCTCCCGCCGACGTCGCTCGGCCTCCGCCCGCGTGCGCTCGGCCTGGACACGCGACATCTCCGCCTCGGTGCGGATCTGGCCCGCTCGCTCTCGCCGCGCATCGAGCCTCCTCGCGCGGCCCTTCCTGCCGAGCAGTAGCACTACCGCGAGCACGATCAAGGCGACCACGACGATGGCGACGATCAATCCAGCGCTCATCCCGAACTCCCTTCCCTCACTGGTGCGGAACCGGGAGTCACCTTCGTGCCCGGTTCGAGGATTCCTTGATGCGCCGTCGGGCGTAGGACGGTTCTGCACGAAAACGGGGCGGCGCGGCCGCAACCGCCCGCCCCCGGACCCACGGAGGCACCCGTGAGCCATCAGGAACCTACCCGGCGCCGACCCTACGGCACCGGCACCCTCTACCAGAAGGCCGGCTCTTGGTACGGCCGATGGCTGGTCGGCGACCGCCGCATGAACCGCCGGCTCGGCCCCGTCCGACAACCCGGCAGCCACGAAGGGCTCACCCGCTCCCAGGCGGAGCGGGAACTGCGGCGGCGGATGGAGCCGGAGCAGGCCGTCGCGGCCACCGCTGCGCGCGTGACGGTCGCGGACGCCGGCGGCCGATACCTGCACCACCTCGAGCACGTCATGCAGCGCGCGCCGTCCACGGTGCAGGACTACCGGATCATGCTCGACCGTCACTTCGAGCCGTTCTTCGCCGGGAAGCCGCTGGACAGGATCGGGCCGGACGACGTGATCGGCTACATGGCCGCGAAGCGCCGCGACGGGCTGGCGCCGAAGACCGTGCAGAACCACATCACCTTCCTGCACGGGCTGATGAAGTGGTCCGTCAAACGCGGATGGGCGCGCTCTAACCCGGTGGCGGCCGTGGACCGCCCGCCAGCTGAGGGCACCGACCCCGACATCCGCTTCCTGACGCTGGTCGAGCTGGAGGCTGTGATCCGCGCCGTGCCCGACGACGTGCTCGGCCCCACCGACCGTTTGCTGTACCTGACGGCCGCGATGACCGGCCTCCGACAGGGCGAGCTCGTCGCGTTGCGCTGGCGCGACATCGGCTGGTTGGCCGGCAAGGTGCGGGTGCGCCGCAAGCGCCATCGCGGCCAGACC
>JBKGUS010000520.1:0-3519 GCA_046462295.1 Thermoleophilaceae bacterium
AGCACGCCGTAGAAGGCCGTGACGAAGCTGTCCGGCGGGAGGCGTCCCATCAGCATCGCGTTGGCCTGCTCGAGCACGGCGGCGGGCGAGCGCGTGTCCCAGCTGCGCGCCTCGACGAAGAAGCGCACCATGGCCGACAGCGCCGCGGTCTCGACGCCCTTGCCGGCCACGTCGCCGACCAGCACGGCGATGTCGCCGTCGGGCAGCGTCCAGGCGCCGTACACGTCGCCGCCGGTGGGCTCGCCGAGGGCGGGGGTGTAGAGCAGGCCGGTCTCGTAGCCGGCGAGCGCGGGCAGCGACTCCGGCACGAACCCGAGCGTCAGCGCGCGGGCGAGGCGACGCTCGCGGCCGAAGTCGAGCGCGTTGGCGATGGCGGCAGCGGAGGATCGCGCGAGCCGGGTCAGCAGCTGGAGCTCGTCGACGCCGAAGCGTCCCGGCTCCTCGTGCGCGGCGGTGAGCACGCCGTAGAGGCGCGGGCCGATCTCGATGGGCGCGTGCATGAGCGAGCCGCTGCCACTGGCGTCAAGGTGGGGACGACGGGTGCGCGCGATGTGGCCGAAGCTCTCCTTGTCGATCGAGGCTGCCTCGGAGGCGCCCACGCTCGCCGCTGTCCGCAGCTCTCCCGAGCGGGCATTGAGTCGCGTCAGCAGCGCCTGCGAGGCGCCCGTCACCTCGGCGGCGTGCTCGGCGACGCGCCGGTAGACCTCGTCCAGCTCGAGCGACTCGGAGATCGACTCCGCTGCGCGCTTCAGGAGCACCTCCTCGCGCACACGGCGACCCTCCTGCTCGAGCAGGGTGGCCCGCTCCAGACCCATCGCGGCGAGGTCGGCCACCACCTCGACGGCACTGACGTCGTCCTTGCTCAGCGGGTGCTCGGGATCTGTCGACGCGACCACCAGGGCGCCCAGCACCTGCCCGATCTCGGTCCGGAGCGGGCACGCCACGACCGATGCCGCGCCCAGCGGCTGGGGCCCGGTCCTCACCAGCTTCGCAGCTGCCTCCCAGGCATCGACGCGTGGAAGGAACAGCGGCCGGTCGCGCTCGGCCACGGCCTCGGCCAGCTCTTCGAAGGGGCCGCGAAGCTCGTCGTCCGCGAACCAGCCGGCCGTGTGCTCGACCTTGCCGCGCCGCACGGTCACGAAGGCCACTGCGCCGGCCGGGATCAGCGCGCGTACGTGCTCGACCAGCCGCACGAGGGTCCGCTCCCGGAGGGAGGGGCGGTCGGCGGCAGGGGTCGCCGGGGTGTCCGAGATGGCGGTCATGGGGGACGTCGCGTGTCCCCTGCCTGAGATCCACCATAGGTTTGGCCGGGCATCTCCGCCAGCCGGGAAGGGATGGTTTTAGGCCGTTTTACGTGCCGCGCCCGAGTCTCAGGCGGATTCGGTGGCGGGGTCGCCGCCGCCCGCCTCGGCGTCGCGCTTGCGGCGGCGGTTCCGCACGATCAGGTAGGCGACGCCGATCACGATGCACGCCGCGACCGCGTAGTCCACGTAGTGCAGATTGTCCTTCCAGCTCTCCCAGTTGTCGCCGGCCTGCTGCCCGATGAAGGTCAGCATCAGCACCCAGGGGATGCAGCCGAGGATCGTCAGCAGGCTGAAGCGCCAGAAGGGCATCCGGGCCACGCCAGCCGGCAGCGAGATGAACGTGCGGATGATCGGGAGCATCCGCGTGAAGAAGACCGTGGCGTCTCCGTGCTTCTCGAACCAGCGGTCCGCCCACTCCAGGTGGCTCTTCTTGACGTGCAGCTTCTTGCCGTGCTTCTCGAGCAGGTCGACGCGGCCGATCTTGCCGATCCACCATGCGATCCAAGAGCCGACCAGGTTCGCCACGGACCCCACCATCGTCGCCGCGAACAGGCTGTACTCCCCGCGCGACACGTTGAAGCCGGCGAACAGCATGGTGGCCTCGCTCGGCACGGGGATGCACGCGCTCTCGAGGAGCATCAGGACGAAGACCCCTGTCAGGCCCATCGCATCCACCACGTCGACGGCCACCTCGACGATCGGGTCCGTGAGCGAGGCGAACAACACGCGGCGAGGTAGGGTAGCGAGCCGCTCATGGACGTCCCCCTCTTTGCATCGAGCCTCGCGCCCTACCACGGCAGGCTGACCGAGGCGACCGAACGCGTCGCGCGGTCCGGGCAGTACATCCTCGGTCCGGAGGTGGAGGCCTTCGAGCGCGAGTTCGCGGACTACCTCGGCGTGCGGCATTGCGTCGGCGTGGCGAACGGGACCGACGCGCTGACCATCGCCCTGCGCGCGCTCGGCATCGGCCCGGGCGACGAGGTCGTGATGCCCTCCTTCACGTTCTACGCGACGGCCGAGGCGGCGCTCGTGCTCGGTGCGAGGCCAGTCTTCTGCGACATCGACCTGGACACCTTCTGCGTCACCGCGGAGACCGTGAAGGCGGCGCTCACGCCGAGCACCAAGGCGATCGTCCCCGTGCACCTGTTCGGGAACGTCGCCCCCGTGCCGGAGCTTCGAGAATTCGGGCTCCCGGTGCTGGAGGACGCCGCCCAGGCCGCGGGCGCGTCCCTGGACGGCACACGCGCGGGCGGTCTGGGCGACGCCGCGACTTTCTCGTTCTTCCCATCGAAGAACCTGCCGTGCCTCGGAGACGGAGGTGCGATCACCACCAACGACGACGCAATCGCGGACGCCGCGCGCGTCCTGCGCTTCCACGGCTCGAGAGACAAATCCACCTTCGTCGACGTGGGGTACAACTCGAGGCTCGACGAGATGCAGGCGGCGGCACTCCGCGTGCTGCTACCCGAGCTGGACGGCTGGAACGACCGCCGCCGCGCGACGGCGGCGACGTACGAGCGGCTCCGTCTAGGGGAGCACGTAGTGCTGCCAAGCCCCGCGTCCGGCGCGCACCACGTGTACCACCTGTACGTCGTGCGCGCGGACTCCCTGCCCCTCGGACGCGGCTACTACCGCGTGCCTGTGCACCGCCAGCCTGCGGTGGGCTCGGACGTCGCGCTGCCGGCCACCGAGGAGGCCGCCAGAACGAACTTCGCCCTCCCGATGGGCATAGATCTGACGGAGGCGCAGGTGCGCGAGGTGGTCGCGGCATGCGCGTCTGGGTCGACCTGACGAACAGCCCCCACGTGCTGGTGCTGCGCCCGCTGATCGAGCTGATGCGGGCGGATGGGCACGAAGTCGAGGTGACCGCGCGCGACTTCGCGCAGACGCTCGAGCTGTGTGAGCGCTTCGGCATCGACCACACCGCCGTCGGGCGCCACCGCGGCGGCCGGCTGACGGGGAAGGCGCTCGGCCTCGCCTCGCGCAGCAGCGCGTTGGCGCGCTGGGCGCGCGGGCGTGGCTTCGACGTCGCAATCGGGCACGGCTCGAACGACCTGTCCGTGGCGGCGGCGCTGCTGCGGGTGCCGAGCGCAACGGCCTTCGACTACGAGTGGGCGGCCGCGCAGCACCACGTGAACTGCCGCCTGGCGCGGGTGGTGATGGTGCCGGACGCGATCCCGCCCGCGCGCGCCGTAGCGGTCGAGCCGCGCGGGCG
>JBKGUS010000521.1:0-9636 GCA_046462295.1 Thermoleophilaceae bacterium
TCTCTGGGACCCCGCCACCGACGAACTGGTCGTCGTCAACTGCGGCCATGTGTCGCCGGCGGTGATCCGCGGCGACGGCACCGTGGATCGATTCGACTTCGGGCCTGGCCACGGCCTCGGCGGACGGGCGACTCCCAGGCCGGAGGCCAGGTCCGCATTGCTCGCGTCCGGGGACCGCCTGATACTCGTCTCAGACGGCGTCATCCAGCGCGGCGAGGGCCAAGCCGGGCTTGGATTCGAGGGCGTCGTCCGCACGTGCCTCGGCGTCGAGCGTGCGACGGCGGCCGAGACGGTGCGGGAGATCCATCGTGCGGTCCTGGCTGCGAGCGACGGCGGGCTCGCTGACGACGCCACGGCCGTCTGCTTGGCCGTAAGCTGACCGCCGTGTTCCACCGCGTGATCATCCGGGTCGCGGACCTGGCCGCGTCGGAGCGCTTCTACGACACGGTCCTCCCGTCGCTCGGCATCGACAGGGCCGGCAGTGAGCTCTCGATCGAGCAGCAGAACGGCGACCACCCGGTCACCCGCGACGTCCACTTCGGGTTCCGTGCGCCGGGGCGGCCGGAGGTCGACGAGTTCTGGCGAGCCGGGACCGCGGCCGGCTACGAGGACGACGGCGCGCCGGGCCCGCGCCCGCAGTACACGGACGACTATTACGGCTCATTCCTGCTCGATCCGGACGGCAACAGCGCCGAGGCCGTGCACCACGGCGCCATGCGCGGCGACGGCGCGATCGACCACATCTGGATCCGCGTGCCTGACGTGGACGCCGCGAAGCGCTTCTACTCCGAGATCGCCCCGCACGCGGGGTTCCGGCTCGTACGCGAGATTCCGGCGCTGGCCACCTACGCCGGATACGAGGGGGCCTCGTTCACGCTGCTCGTGGGGCGGCCCACCGAGAACCTGCACATGACCTTCCGGGGCTCGGTGACCGGCGTGCGGGTGGACCCCGAGGGCAACCGCGTCGAGATCGTCAGGTGAGCCTCGCGGCGATCCCGCGCATGCGGGCGCTGCCCATGATGTGGAAGGAGACGAGCTGCGCCTGGCCCGCGCGGGCGCGTGAGCTCAGGCGGACCCCGTCGGGCACTCCCTCAGACCTCGTACGACGCGCCCTCGGTCGCCACCTCCACCGGCCCGCCGAAGGCCTCCTCCGCCTCCCGCCGCGCCCAGTCCGCGTCCAGCTCGTCCGAGATGTGCACGAGCACGAGCCGCTTCGCGCCGGCGGCGCGGGCGTGCTCGCCGGCCTCGCCGGGCGTGAGGTGGCCGCGGACGCCTGTGCGCTCCGGCCGCGGCAGGGTGGCCTCGACCAGGATCAGGTCGGCGCCGCTCGCCAGCTCGGTCAGCGCGTCCGTCGGGCTCGAATCGGCCCCGTAGACGATCCGCCCGGAGCCGTTTGTCGAGCTGATCAGCATCGCGAACGTCTCGGTGAAGTGGGGCACCGGCTGGAAGCGCACCCGCACCGGCCCGATCTCGAGCTCGCTGGACTTGTCGTACTCACGGAGGTCGAAGGCGTTCTCGATCAGGTCATCGTTGCCCCATGCGCCCACCACCTTGCGGAAGGTGTCGCGGGCACCCGGTGGGACGTGGAGCACCGGGCAGGCCGGGTTGTCGGTGCCGGGCCAGCGGTCCACCGGCACGGGTTGCTGGCGCGGTGCATAGGTGAGCGCGTACGAGAAGGGGACCAGGTCGAGGAAGTGGTCCGCGTGCAGGTGTGAGATCACGACGGCATCGACGTCCACGTAGTCGATCCGCTGCCTGAGCTTGCCGAACACGCCGTTGCCGCAGTCGATCACGACCGCGGTGCCGTCCTCCTCCAGGAGATAGCCGGAGCAGGCGCCGCCGGCGTCCTGCCACGACGGTGACTTGCCCAGAACGGTCAACCTCATTGGGCGGAGCCTACCCCGCCGCGGGAGGTAGATCCTCAGCCGTTCGGCTGGGGGAACGCGTAGGCGGCGGTGGTGCGCTCGGCGCGGAAGACGAAGGCCAGCTGCCGCTCCGGCTCGAGGCCGCGTTCCGCCGCGCGGAAGGTCGTGCACGGCTTGTCGAGGTTGAGCGCGCAGAGCATGTTCTGGCGGAAGTAGCAGTCCTCGCAGCGGACGGGCTTCGTCTTCGGCATCGCGGCCATCGTGACCGAGCGGGGCCGCCGGGTCCAGCCCCGAACCCGCAAAACGGAGCCTTTTCGTATCCCTGCAATTTGCAGGGTGTTCGGGGGCGCGTCCGCTCCTAGCGGGTTTTCGATGGGGGCGAATGACAGGATGCGTGGGGAGATGGAGCTCGTCACGGGGGCGACCGGATATGTCGGCGGGAGGCTCCTGCGCCGCCTCGCGCAGGAGGGACGTCCCGTGCGCGCTCTCGCCCGCCGGCCCGAGGCGGTCGAGCCGGTCGACGGCGTGGAGGCGGTGCGCGGCGACCTGCTCGACGGGGCCGGCCTCGACGACGCGCTCGACGGCTGCCACGCGGCCTACTACCTAGTCCACTCGATGGAGCCGAGTACGAACGGGTCGGGGTTCACGGACCGGGACCGCCGCGCCGCCGAGACATTCGCGGCCGCGGCCGTCCGCGCCGGCCTCGAGCGGATCGTCTACCTCGGCGGCATCGAGCCGTCCGGCGGCGGCTCTCCGCACCTTCGCTCCCGGCTCGAGGTCGAGGAGATGCTGCTCGCCGCCGTGCCCCGTTCGACCGCGCTGCGCGCCTCGATCGTCGTCGGGGCGGGCTCGGCCTCGTTCCGGGTCCTGGTGCGCCTGGTCGAGCGCCTGCGCGTGCTGCCGATGCCGGCGTGGCGGAGCAACCGCACCCAGCCGATCGCCGAGCGCGACGTGATCGAGCTGCTCGCCCGCACCCCCGCGGTGCCGGGAGCGGCGGGGCGCTCGCTCGACGCCGCCGGCCCCGACCTGATGACCTACGGGGAGATGATCGAACGGATCGCCGAGTCGATGGGCGTGGGCCGCCTGCCGCTCGGCTTCGGGCGCTCGCTCACCCCGCCCGCGAGCGTGATCGTGGCGAGCGTCACCGGCCAGCCGGTAGAACTCGTACGGCCGCTGATGGAGAGCCTCGAGTCGGACATCCTCCCGCGCGAGGGACACGACGCCACATCCGTCTACGGGATCCGCGCGCTGCCCTTCGACCGCGCCGTCGAGCGGGCGCTGCGCGAGTGGGAGTCGCGCGAGCGGCTGGGGGCCAGGTGAAGGTCGAGCGCACGGTCGAGATCGCGGCGCCGCCGGAGCGGGTCTACGACGTCGTCATGGACCCGGCGCGGCTCGAGGAGTGGGTGACGATTCACCACCACCTCGAGGATGCTCCGAACGGCCGTCTGAGGATGGGCTCGAAGATGACCCAGTGCCTGAAGCTCGCCGGCAAGAAGTTCAACGTGCGCTGGACGGTGGTGGAGAACGACCCCTGTGTGCGGGTGGTGTGGGAGGGGCGGGGACCGGTCGCGTCCCACGCGCGCGTGGTCTACGAGCTCGAGGGAAACGGGGACGGCACGACGTTCAGCTACCTGAACGAGTACGACCTTCCGGGGGGCGCGCTGGGGCGGATTGCGACCCGCGCGGTCTCGCGTGTGACCCAAAAGGAGCTGGAAGGTTCCTTGCAACGCCTCAAGTCGTTAGTAGAGTGACGGTTAATGGCTGATTTCCTGGATGAGAAGCGGAAAGAGATAGACGCACGGCTGCGCGAGCTTCGCCCGCTGGTTGACGAGTACAACCGGCTGGAGAAGGCGGCGGCCGCCCTATCGGGAGTTGGCGGTGCGCAGCGTACGGCCGCCGCCCCCCGACGCCGCACAAGCGGCGCCGGAGGAGGCAGCCGGCGCGGTCGCCCGCGCGGCAGCGGCAACCGCGCCAAGCAGGCGCTGGAGCTGGTCCGCACCCGGCCGGGCATCACCATCTCCGAGATGGCGAGTGCGATGAAGATCCAGCCGAACTACCTGTACCGGGTCATGCCGACGCTCGAGTCGGAGGGACAGGTAGTGAAGCGCGACAAGGGCTGGCATCCGGCCTGACAGAAGGCGCCCTGCCAATCATCAGCGGGGGACACCTAACCCTGCGCAGCCGCCCGAGCCGGCTGCTTCGGGCCTTGGGGGCGTGAGCCCCGGATCAGATCAGGTCAAGTGCCTTGACCGCGTCTCGCTCCTCGCGCAGCTCCGCCACCGAGCGGTCGATCTTCGCGCGGGCGAACTCGTCCACGTCGAGGCCCTGCTCGATCTCGTAGCTGCCGCCGGCGGTGCGCACGGGGAAGCTCGAGACGAGGCCCTCGTCCACGTCGTAGGAGCCGTCTGAGGGCACCGCCATCGAGCGCAGGCCGTCGGCGCCGAGCATCCAGTCGCTCACATGGTCGATGGCCGCGTTGGCGGCGCTCGCCGCCGACGAGGCTCCGCGCGCCTCGATGATCTCCGCGCCGCGCTTGCCGACCCGCGGGATGTACTCGTTCTCGTACCAGTCGAGGTCGACCTTGTCGACCGCGCGTTCACCGTTCACCTTGGCGTTGAACAGGTCCGGGAACATGGTGGGCGAGTGGTTGCCCCACACCACGAGGTCCTGGACGTCCTCGACGCCGACTCCGACCTTCTCGGCGAGCTGGGCGACCGCCCGGTTCTCGTCGAGCCTGGTCATGGCGGTGAAGCGCTCGCGGGGGATGTCCGAAGCGTTGCTCATGGCGATCAGGCAGTTCGTATTGGCCGGATTTCCTACAACCAATACACGTACGTTGTCGGAAGCGACCTCGGCCAACGCTCGGCCTTGCTCCGTGAATATCGCGCCGTTCGCCTCGAGCAGGTCTGCACGCTCCATGCCCTTGGTACGCGGGCGGGCGCCCACCAGCAGCGCCACGTCGACTCCGTCGAAGGCCTTCCTCGGGTCGTCGAAGATCTCCACGGAGGCCAGGAGCGGGAAGGCACAGTCCTGTAGCTCCAGGGCGGTTCCCTCGGCAGCCTTAACTGCATCGGGAATTTCGAGTAGTCGCAAATCCATCTTCTCGTCCGGTCCCAGCATCTGGCCGCTGGCTACTCGGAACAGGAGCGCGTAGCCGATCTGACCGGCTGCCCCGGTTACCGCAACTTTCATGACATCTCCTCAATGACCGCGTCTGCGAACTCACTCGTACCCACGGCAGACGGATCGTCACGCGAACGCTTCAGGTCGTAGGTCACCTTGTCGCCCTTGCGGATCACCTCCGCGAGGCCGTTCTCCATGCGGTCGGCCGCATCGGTCTCGCCCAGGTGGCGCAGCATCAGCACGCCGGACAGCATGAGCGCTGTCGGGTTGACCTTGTTCTGCCCCTTGTACTTGGGCGCCGAGCCGTGGGTGGCCTCGAAGATCGCGCCGTCGGTGCCGATGTTGGCGCCCGGCGCGAGGCCGAGCCCCCCGATCATGCCGGCGCCGAGGTCGGAGACGATGTCGCCGTAGAGGTTCGGGAGCACGATCACGTCGTACTCCTCGGGCCTCGAGACCAGCTGGTTGCAGAGATTGTCGATGATCCGGTCCTCGAACTCGATGTCCGGATGGCGCTCGGCGACCTGTCGCGCGACCTCGAGGAACAGGCCGTCGGAGAACTTCATGATGTTGGCCTTGTGGGCGGCGGTGATCTTCTTCCGCCCGTTCTCCTCGGCGTACTTGAAGGCCGACTCCACGATCCGCTCGGATCCGAAGACGGAGATCGGCTTGATCGAGATGCCGGATTCGTCGCGCGTGGGCGAGTCGAGCTCGTCGGCGAGGAAGCCGCGCAGCTTCTCGACCTCGTCCGAGCCTTTCTCGAACTCGATGCCGGCGTAGAGGTCCTCGGTGTTCTCGCGCACGATCACGATGTCGGTGCCGGGGAAGCGCGTGCGCACGCCTTCGTAGGCCTTGCAGGGCCGGATGCAGGAGTAGAGGTCGAACTCCTTGCGCAGGGCCACGTTGATCGAGCGGTGGCCCGAGCCGACCGGCGTGGTGGTGGGGCCCTTGATCGCGATGCCCCGCTCGCGGATCGAATCGAGCGTGCGGTCCGGGAGGGCGTTGCCCTCCTCCTCGTACACGTCGATGCCCGCGTCCTGGAAGTCCCAGTCGAACTCGACGCCCGTGGCCTCGAGCACTCGCCTGGTCGCCTCCGCCAGCTCGGGCCCGGTGCCGTCGCCCGGGATGAAGGTGACGCTGTGTGTCAAAGCGGTCCTTTCGTCTTTGGGGCGGCGCATTCTTCCAAGGCAGCGTTCGGGGCCGCGGAAGGGGACCTTGCGCGTTCTCGCCAGATGTGTAACCATTGAGTTACAGGTTGTCGACGAGCACGAAGGAGGCTCTTCATGGACCGGATCGAGCGAGAGGTTGTGATCGAGGCGCCGGTGGAGCGCGTTTGGGAGCTGGTGACCGAGGCCGAGCACCTCGGCCGGTGGTTCGGAGACGCCGGCGCGGAGGTGGATCTGCGGCCCGGCGGTGCGATGGCGCTCCGCTGGAGCGAGCACGGCGAGGCGCGCGGGCGGATCGAGGCGGTGGAGCCCACGCGACTCTTCGCCTTCCGCTGGGCGCCGTTCAAGGATCCCGGCGGGGTCGACCCGACCGACGGCAACTCCACGCGCGTCGAGTTCACGCTCAGCGAGGAGGGCGAGCGCACCCGCCTGCGAGTCGTCGAGAGCGGATTCGAGATGCTCGACTCCTCGGAGGAGCAGCGGCGCGCGAACCTCGAGGGCAACACCGAGGGCTGGCGGATGGAGCTCGGCGAGCTCCAGGAGTACGCGGCCCGGGTGGCCGCCTGACATGACGGCGGCGGCCGAGCACGGCCAGCTGTTCGCCGCACTGGCGGACCCGACGCGGCGGCAGGTCCTCGACCTGCTCGCCGCCCGCGGCGAGGGCAGCGCGAGCGCCCTCGCCGCGGTCATGCCGGTCAGCCGCCCGGCGGTGATCAAGCACCTCGCCGTCCTGGACCGGGCCGGCCTCGTCGAGAGCCGGCGCGAGGGCCGCGAAGTGCTGTTCAGCGTGCGGCCGGAGCCGCTCCAGTCGGCAGCCAGGTGGATGGCGGCCGTGGCGGCCGAGTGGGACGCCCGGCTGGCCGCGTTGAAGCGCCTCGCCGAGGAGGGCTAGCGGCGCCCGCGTTTCCTGCACGGGGTCTTGAAGCGGGTGGCGCCGTCCGCGCGCGAGCCGTTGTGGCCGTCGAGCTCTCGGGGACCGGGGCCAGGGGGCGCGGAGCCGGGGGGTGGCCGCCCCTGGGCCGGGGCCTGCCACCATCTAGGGGGGTGTTCGGCGGCGGATCCATCCAACTTGCGCGGGTTTTCGGGATCCGCATCGGCGTCGACGTCAGCTGGTTCATTGTCCTCTTCCTCATCATCTACTGGCTGACCGAGCGCTACCAGGAGGTCGGCGCCGGCTCCGACGCGTTCCTGCTGGCCACGGTCAGCGCACTGCTGTTCTTCCTTTCGATCGTGCTGCACGAGCTGGGCCACGCCGTGGTGGCGATCCGCAACGGCATCCCCATCCTCGGGATCGACCTGTGGCTGTTCGGCGGCGTAGCGAAGCTCGGGCGCGACACCGACTCGCCGGGCGTGGAGTTTCGCGTGGCGGCGGCCGGGCCGCTCGTGACGCTGCTGATTGCGGCGGCCTGCTTCGCCCTCGGTGCGCTCATCTCGAGCCCCGAGGAGGTGCTCGAGGGGGCCGTCTACGACTCGAGCGTGAGCAGCCAGGCCACCGCGGTGCTCGGCTACCTGGCGTCGATCAACGTGCTCGTCCTGGTCTTCAACCTGATCCCGGGATTCCCGCTCGACGGCGGGCGCATCGCCCGGGCCATCACCTGGAAGATCACGGGCGACCGCAACCGGGCCACCCGCTTCGCGGCCATCCTCGGCCGCGGCGTCGGCTGGGTACTGATCGGCGCGGGCCTCTTCTGGGCCCTGGCCGGGCAGGAGTTCAGCGGCCTCTGGCTCGCCCTGATCGGATGGTTCCTCACGCAGGCCGCCCGCTCGGCCCAGGCCCAGGCCGACTTCTCCGGGCGGATCGAGCACCTGCGGGTGGGCGACGTGATGGACGCCGAGCCGATCGCGATCCCGCGCGACCTGACGCTCGACCGCGCCGAGAACGAGTACTTCCTCCGCTACGGCTGGCCCTGGTTCCCGGTGGTGGACGAGATCGGGCGGCTCGTGGGCGTGGTGTCGCGCGACGCGGTGGGCAGCGTGCCCGAGTTGGATCGGACCGGCCGCACCGCCGACTCGGTGATGGCACGCGACGACGGCGACAGCGGGCTGCGCGCCCAGGTGGAGGACCCGCTCGAATCCCTGCTCGGGCAGGAGAGCCTCGGGCGCCTGGGAGCGGTGATGGCCGTGGACGGGGACGGGGTGCTCCGGGGGATCGTCACAATCGAGCGTGTGCGGCAGGCGCTGCGCGGGGCCGTGGCTGCATAGAATCAATCAGGCCTTGCCTCACCACGACGTACTAGTCATCGGAGCCGGCCTGGCCGGGCAGCGGGCCGCGCTGGCCGCCGCGGCGGAGGGCGCGGCCGTCGGCATCATCTCCAAGGTCCACCCCGTGCGCTCGCACTCGAACGCCGCCCAGGGCGGCATCAACGCGGCGCTCGACCCGCAGGACTCCTGGGAGTCGCACGCCTTCGACACGGTGAAGGGCTCCGACTACCTGGGCGACCAGGACGCCATCGAGGTCATGTGCCGCGAGGCGCCGGGGGAGCTGCTCGAGCTCGAGCATCTGGGGGTGACCTTCCACCGCAACGAGGAGGGCCGCCTGGGCAAGCGTGCCTTCGGCGGGGCCTCCGCTGCGCGCACCTACTACGTGGCAGACATCACGGGCCAGGCCATCCTGCACGTGCTCTACGAGCAGCTCATGAAGTTCGACGACGTGTACCGCTACGAGGAGTGGTTCACGACCGGGCTCGTGCAGGACGACGAGGGGCGGATCGCCGGCGCGATCACCCGCAACATCCGTGACGGCTCGATGGAGCTGTTCGCGGCCAAGGCCGTGATCCTCGCCACCGGCGGGAACGGCCAGATCTACGACCCGACCACGAATGCCTTGATCTGCACCGGGGACGGGATCGCCATGGCCTACCGCATCGGCGCCCCGCTGATGGACATGGAGATGATCCAGTACCACCCGACCACGCTGGCCGGCCTCGGCCTGCTGATCACCGAGGGCGCGCGCGGCGAGGGCGCCCACCTCTACAACGCCCAGGGCGAGCGCTTCATGGAGAAGTACGCGCCGAACAAGATGGAGCTGGCCTCGCGCGACGTGGTCTCCCGCGCCGAGCAGACGGAGATCAACGAGGGCCGCGGGTTCCCGGACGGCACGGTGGCGCTCGACGTCACGGTGGTGCCGCGCAAGCGCATCCACGAGGCGCTGCGGGAGATCGTCAACGTGGGCCGCGACTTCGCCGGCGTCGACATCACCCGCGAGCCGATCCACATCAAGCCCGGCAACCACTACGTGATGGGCGGCGTGAAGACCGACATCCACGGGCAGACGACGATCCCCGGGCTGTACGCGGCGGGCGAGTGCGCCTGCGTGTCCGTGCACGGCGGCAACCGGCTCGGCGCCAACTCGCTGCTCGACACCCTCGTGTTCGGACGCCGGTCCGGCAGCCATGCCGCCAGGGCGGTCAGGGGCCTGCCGCTGCGCGACCCGAGCTACGCCCAGCTGCACGACGAGGAGCAGCGCATCCAGCAGATCGTCGGGC
>JBKGUS010000522.1:0-8056 GCA_046462295.1 Thermoleophilaceae bacterium
CCACCACGGCCGGCCCGGCGCGGTCGACGACTTCGACACCGCCCAGTCCCTCGACCCAGCGACCGTCCGTCCCCTCGACCTCCACCCGCAGCCGCGCCGACGAGCGCTCCTCGCGCAGCTCGTCCACGCGGCCGGCAGCGACGATCCGCCCGCGGCTCACGATCGCGACGCTGTCGCAGATGCGCTCGACCAGCTCGAGCTGGTGCGAGGAGAAGACGACCGCGGCGTCCGCCTCGGCTCGCTCGCGCAGCACGGTCGCCATCGTGTCGGCGCCGATCGGGTCCAGGCCGGAGAACGGCTCGTCGAGGATCAGCACCTCGGGGTCGTGCACGAGCGCTGCTGCGAGCTGCACCCGCTGCTGGTTGCCGAGCGAGAGCTCCTCCACCCGCTGCGTCGCCTTCTCGGAGAGGCCCAGCCGCTCGATCCAGCGCGTGGCCGCGGCGTCGGCCTCTGCCTCGTCGCGGCCGTGCAGCGTGGCGAGGTAGCGAAGCTGCCGGTGCACCTGCATCTTCGGATAGAGCCCGCGCTCCTCCGGCATGTAGCCGAACTGGCGCTGCACCTCGCGGGTGGCGGGCGCGCCGCGCCACAGCACCTCGCCGGCATCTGGCTCCAGCACGCCGAGTGCGATCCGCATGGCGGTGGTCTTGCCGGCGCCGTTCGGCCCCACGAACCCGAGCAGCTCACCCTCGGGGACCGCCAGCGAGAGCCCGTCGAGGGCAACGGTCTGGCCGTAGCGCCGGCTGAGTCCCTTCAGCGCGAGCATCGCGCCCAGCGTTCCCCTTCGTGAGAAGGAGCTAACGCGGCCCTACTTCAGGCGAAAGGCCTTGATGCGGTCCGCGTAGGCGGGCTCGTCCAGCGCGTACACGCCGTAGGCAAGCGCCTGGATCACGCCGAGCAATGCGGAGTGCGAGCGGACGAAGGCGGGGCTGTTCGACGAGTAGTAGAGCCGGTGGTCGGCCAGCTTCGCCACCTCGGAGAGCGTGGCGTCGGCGATCGCGATGGTCGCGGCGTTGCGGTTTCGGGCGAGCTTCATCGCGCGCACCACCAGCGGGTGAGGCCGGCCGGCCGAGAACCCGACCATCACGGTCTTGTCGTTCACCCGGCCGAGCTTCGCCAGATTCTCCTGACTCGGCGAGGCGACAACCTCGGCGCGCAGGTCGAGCAGCATCAGGAGGTGGCGCAGGTAGCTCGCGAAGAAGGCCATCTGGTCGGTGCCGCAGAGCACGATGCGGTCGGCGTGCGAGACCAGGTCGATCGCCGCGGAGACCTCGTTGCGGTCCACCTTGCGGGCGGTCTCGACGACGTTGGAGTGGTCGGCCGCGAGCGCGGCCTCGAACTCGGTCTGGTCGATCGGGAAGAGCGGGGGGCTCGACAGGTCGCTGCCCGCGTTGCCGCTCTCGCGTGCGCGGCGGTACTCGTCGCGCGCGGCGGCCTGGAGCTCGGGGAAGCCCTCGAACCCGAGCGCCTGTGCGAACCGCACCACGGTCGAGCTCGACGTGTTCGCGCGCCGCGCCAGCTCCTCGGCGGTGTGGAACGCGGCCTCCTCCAGGTGGTCGACGATGTACTGGCCGACATCCTTCTGCGAGCGGGAGAACTCGTCGAAGCGCTGGCGGATCTCGTCGGAGAGCGTGAGTGCGGTCGTGCCCGTTCGCGTCACGGCCCCGGTTTTCGCCGGAGCTCGTGAAGTTCCTTCAGGCCCAGACCTTCCAGGGCGCCCTTCCCTCGGCCCACAGGTCGTTCAGGAGGACCGCGTCCTTGTAGGTGTCCATGCAGTCCCAGAACCCCTGGTGGCGGAAGGCGCGCAGCTGCCCGTCGGCCGCGAGGCCCTCGAGCGGGTCGCGTTCGAGCACCGAGTCCGGTCCGATGTAGTCGAGCGCGCCGGTCTCGAAGCAGAAGAAGCCGCCGTTGATCCAGCCGTCGTAGCGTGGCTTCTCCGTGAAGCCGCTCACGTGCCCGTCGCCGTTCAGCTCGGCCACGCCGAACTGGAGCTCGGGCTGGACGACGGTCATGGTTGCGAGCGCGTCGTGGCTCTCGTGGAAGGCGAGCAGAGCGGCGAGGTCGATGTCCGCCACGCCGTCGGCGTAGGTCGCGCAGAAGCGCTCGCCGTGGAGGAGGTCCGCCACCCGGGCGATGCGGCCCCCGGTCGGGGTGTCCTCGCCGGTCTGGACGCACTTGATTTCGAGTCCCGGCGGGAGCCCGTCGTTCTCGACGAACGCCTCGATCAGCTCCGCCCTGTGGCCCGTGCAGAGGATGAAGCGGCGGAAGCCCTGCTCCGCGTAGATGCGGATGACGTGCCAGAGGATCGGCCGCCCGCCGATCTCGACGAGCGGCTTGGGGATCGTCTGGGTGTGCTCGCGGAGCCGCGTGCCGCGGCCGCCGCAGAGGATGACGACGCTCGGAGCGTTCACGGGCCGGGATTATGGCCCGTGGCGCCCCCGTCGACCCGGTTCAGTCCCTGGAGAAGCGCGAGCCCAGCTTGCGGGCGGGCTGCGTCGCCTTGTCGACGACACTGCTGGCGGTGCGCTGGAAGCGGCTCCGCTTGCCGAGCGGTATGCCGAGCACGCGGCGGCGCGTGTCGCGCGCCGCGACCGCGATGCCGCCGGCGATCCCGGCGACCGCGGCACCGGTTCCGGCTGCCGCAGCGGCGACCTTGCCCTTTCCGCCGCCGCCCTCCTGGGCGACCGCGTCGCCGTCTCCGCCGACCGCGGGTCCCTCCGTCTGGCCGGCTGCGCTCGTCGTCTCGGTCACCTGATCCGTGCCTTCCTCGCTCTGGCTCATCCCGAGCACTCCTCGTCGTCGAATGCGTCTGGGAGACGCATTACCCCGGCGCGCCGATCCAAACCGCTACTCGCCGCGGTAGCGGCTGCGGCGCTCCTCGACGTCGAGCAGCACGGGCGCGATGATCCTGCTGCCCTGGATCTCGCGCTTCGACAGCGTCTCGTAGACGACGTCCTGCGCCCGCGCCGCCTCCTCGGTCTCGCCGCGTTCGGCAAGCAGGTCGCTGAAGCCGTCGACCTGGCG
This sequence comes from Thermoleophilaceae bacterium, assembly GCA_046462295.1. GTDB lineage: Bacteria > Actinomycetota > Thermoleophilia > Solirubrobacterales > Thermoleophilaceae > JACVRW01. The sequence continues at coordinate 3,022 of JBKGUS010000522.1, forward strand.
CTTCCAGCGGATGTGCCCGAGCGACTCCACCGCCTGCTTCGGCTCGGCGATCAGCGCCTCCTGCAGCAGGGCATGGCCCTCCTCGGGCTTGGCCTTGTCGACCTCAACGCGCATGCGCGCCTCGCCGGTGCCCTCGTACGGCTCGAGCCGCTTCGTGTCGCGGGCGGCCACGTTGCCGAGCGCCAGCCTGGCGTGGACCGCCGCGCGGCGGTCGGGGAGCCGCTCGGACACCTCGCGCAGCGTGTCGTTGCCCCTCTCCATCACGCCGCTGCCGTTGAACGTCAGGATGCGGCCGACGTCGTCGGTGAAGAAGTCGCCGGCGAGCCGCTCCTCCTCGTGGTCCCGCGGCGGTGCCACGCGCAGCCGCATCGGGTTCGAGACGATCTCCTCGCCGTCGACCCGGACCACGGCCTGGACCGTGTAGGTGCCGGGCTCTGCGATCTCCCAGCCGTCGATCCCGGCGAACATCCTGAGCGGCGCGTACATGGAGCCGTCGGGCTCGATCACCGTCTTGTGCGGCCGCATGCAGCGGCGCGAGTACGGCCGGACCTGCCGCACCGGGCCGCGGTCACGCTGGACGTAGACCGCCATGCTGTCGCCGACGGCGAGCGCCTGGCTGTCCACGAGCTTCGGGTCGGAGGCCCCGTTGGTGAGCTTCAGCTCGAGCGCGACGGGCTCCATGAACTCGAACACGGCCCGCTCGCGGTTCGCCCGGAGCTGCAGCGTCATCCCGGTCGCCAGCTCGGGGTCGACGAGGCCGTGGTCGAAGAAGAACGGCCGGTCGCCGGGCTTCACGAACGCCGGGTGCGCGTGACGCAGGAACGTCAGCTCCTGGCGTGAGAACCGATAGCGGAACGTCTTGTAGAAGGCCCGCGGACCGCCGCGCACGAGGAACGGGTAGTTCATGAAGCTGCGCGCCTCGAACTCGTCCTCGAGCGGGATCCAGCCGAGGTTGAAGATCGACTTGTCGAACGAGTGCGCGAGGTTGAACGCGTGCCCGATCTCGTGGACCGCGGTGAAGAACGTCTCCCGCTTGCGCCACTCCTGGGGCTTCGGCGTGCCCGGCGGGGGCGTGTTCGCGGCGATCGCCGTGTCGAACAGCGCGCAGCCCTGGCGCTCCTCCGGGCCCGCGTGGCCGAGCCCGGCGTCGAACATGATCCCGAGGAGGAACTCGCCCGGCGTGGGCGGGCCGCCGGGGTGCTCCGGCGGCAGGTCGTCGTGGAGGCCCGCGTAGAAGGCCCACACGGCCCACTGCGCCTTGGGCGCGAAGCGCGACCAGTAGACCTCCATCGCGTCGTGCAGCTCGAAGTCGCTCCAGGTCGGCTTCGCTCCGGACGCCTGGATGGGGACCGGGCCGCCGGGGGACAGCTGCACGTCGAAGCCGGCGCGCTCGTAGACGCGCTCGATCGAGACGGTCTCGCACGGAAGGCCGCTGGGGCGGTCGGGGTGCCCGCAGGTGTCGACCTCCAGGATGGGCGTCACGCCCTGCTCCCAGTCGAGCTCGAGGCTCACCGGGCGCGAGCGCATGCTCTGCTCGCTGAACGCGAACTTCCGCGCGCGCGGGTCTCCACCCGGCCGGTGCATGGTGAGCTTCGCCTTGTGCTGGTCCTGGGTGGCGCCGCGGGTCACCTGGATCGTCACCTGCTCCCAGGGGAAGCGGACGCTCGGCGAGTGCTCGAAGAAGATCGGGCCGCGCCAGCGGTTGGGACCGATCTGGTCGGGCTCCGCCGCCCAGTGCATGCGGGCCTGGAGCGGCCTGTAGACGGTGCCGCTCGCCACCATCTGCGGGTAGCGGCCGTCCACATCGATGCGGAGCTCCTCGAGCACGTTCGCGGGCTCGGGGTCGCGGACGTACAGACCGCTGACCGGAACCGCCGGGGCCGCCACCGGCGCGGCCGGCGCCGCGGCGACGCCGGGAGCGAGGGCGGTCGCCTCCGCGCCGTCGCCGTCCGTCTCGACGGGGTCGCCGCCGTTGCCTTCGACCGCGAGCGTGGCCTCGGCATCGTGCTCGGGCACGGAACACCTCCAGTTTCCTACGGGGGCCAGGGGGCCCCTCCTTATAGAGGTGAGGCGGCCCCGCGGTCAAGGCTCCCCGTGTGCTCGGGAGGATCGAGGCGGGAAGGGCTCGCAATCCAGTGCAGATCCTTGCCCTCCTGGGCCGGCCCTATGATGGCGCCGTTGATCGACCATGACCGGATCGCGGAGGTCTACGAGGGCACCGTAGGTAGCCGCGAGTTCCAGGAGGTCTCGCGCCGCCGCATCCACTGGATGTGCGCGCAGGTCGGCGGGCCGGACGTGCTCGACGTGGGCTGCAGCCAGGGGATCGCCTCCATCCTCCTCGCGCGCGAGGGGCATCGCGTGATCGGGATCGACCGGGAGCGCGAGGCGATCCGCGCCGCGCGGGAGCGGCTCGACCAGGAGGAGCCTTTCGTACGGGAGCGGGCGGAGTTCAGGGTCGGCGAGGGGCGGGCCGTGGGGTTCCCGGACGGGAGCTTCGACGCCGTGCTGCTGGGCGAGGTGCTCGAGCACCAGCTCGACCCGGGCAAGCTGTTGGACGAGGCGAGCCGGGTGCTGCGGCCGGGCGGGCGCATCGTGGTGACCACGCCGTACGGGGTGCATCCCTACCCCGACCACAAGGAGCCGCTCTACCTCAGCGCGCTGCTCGAGCGGCTGTCGGCGAAGCTGTCGATCGCGGAGATCGCGCTCCTGGACCGCTACGCCGGCGTCGTGGCGGAGCGGACGAAGGACCGCGCGCCCCGCGTGTGGCGGCGGGCCCTGCGGGTGGCCGAGAGCCGGCTGGCGGACCAGGACGAGACGCTCGAGAAGCTGCGCGCCGCCGTCGGCGAGCTGCGCGAAGGCACCCGAGCCCTGGAGCGCTCGCTGCAGGAGGAGGACCTCACGAAGCGGGCGACGGAGATCCAGCGCGACGCCGCGCAGCAGCGCCAAGCCGATCTGGAGCAGCGGCTGAAGGACGCGGAGGACCGCGCCTCGGCCGCGACGGCGCAGAGGGACAGCGTGCTCGAGAGCCTGGAGCAGATGCGCGAGCGCCTCCACGCGGCGGAGCTCGCACAGCGATCGGCGGAGCTGGCGCACCAGGCGGCGCGGGCGGAGGCGACCCGGCGAGCCGACCAGCTGGAGACCGACCTGGAGAGCCAGCGCCGCACGATCGGAGTGCTGACGAGCGAGGGAGCGGAGCTGCGGAGCTCGCTGACCGCCACCGAAGCGGCCCTTGAGCGAGAGCAGGGAATGAGGCGGAGCCTGGAGGGCCGCCTTGCGGCCGTGACGGAGAGCCGCGCCGTGCTCAAGGACGAGCTGGCAGAGATCAAGGGGCGCCTCGGCTACCGGATCGGGCGATTCCTGAGGCGCCCCTTCGGTCGCCGAGCGTCGGATTAGCGGAGGCCAGTCCTGGCGGGCAGGCGTCGTTGTAGATTCCCGCTCATGTTCCGCGCCGAAGTCGTCGGATCGTTGCTTCGCCCGTCGTATCTGCAGGAGGCGCGGACGGCATTCGAGGAGGGCCGGCTCTCGGCGCACGAGTTCAAGCGGCTCGAGGATCGCGCGGTCGACCAGGTGATCGCCCTGCAGGAGGGTACGGGGATCGAGGTCGTGACCGACGGCGAGATGCGGCGTTTCCTGTTCATGGGGCCGCTGACCGAGACCGTCGACGGAATCGAGCCGGTGGCCGATCACACACCGATGCCGTGGAGCGCTCCCGAGGGCGACATCGAGTGGGTCTCGCCCATCGCGGTGACATCGAAACTGCGCAAGCGCCGCTCGCTGGTCACGGAGGAGTACAGCTACGCGCGCGGACGTGCGAGGCTGCCGCTGAAGGTGACGGTCCCGAGCCCGCTCTTGCTGTTCGGGCTGTGGAGTCCGACGCACTCCACGGGCGCGTACCGGGACGCCTTCGAGATGTTCGCCGACGGCGCGGAGATCGTGCGCTCTGAGATCCTCGAGCTGATCTCGCTCGGCTGTGAGTACATCCAGGTGGACGCGCCCGAGATAGCCACGCTGGTGGACCCTCGCGTGCGCGACTGGGCCGAGCCGCTCGGGTTCGGCGCCGAACGCATGCTGAGCGAGGGCCTCGACCTGATCAACGGCACCGTGAAGGACATCCCCGGCGCGCGCTTCGCCATCCACCTTTGTCGCGGCAACAACGCCGGCATGTGGATGGCCAGCGGCGGCTACGACTACATTGCCGGCGCGCTGTTCGAGCGGGCCACCGCATTCGACGCCTTCCTCCTCGAGTACGACGACCACCGTTCCGGGTCCTTCGAGCCGCTGGCCGGCGCCCCTGACGACAGGCAGGTCGTGCTCGGCCTCGTCTCGACCAAGAAGGCGGAGCTGGAGCAGCCGGAGGAGCTACGGCACCGCATCGACGAGGCGGCCGGCTTCTTCCCGCGTGACCAACTCGGGCTGTCCACACAGTGCGGCTTCGCCTCGATCGCCGCCGGCAACCCGATCACCGAGGCGGACGAGGAGCGCAAGCTGCGGCTGGTCGCCGATACGGCGCAGACCGCGTGGGGCTAGTCCGCGTCCCCGTCCAGGGCGGCGCGCCGGACCGCGCTCGGAGTGACGCCGAACGCGCGCTTGAACACGCGCGAGAAGTGCGCCGTGTCGCAGAAGCCCCAGCGGAAGGCGATGGTCGTGACCGAGCCGCCGCTCGGCTGCTGCAGGTCCTCCATGCAGCGCGCCAGGCGCTCGCTGCGCACCAGACCTGCGACCGACTCGTCGACCTCCTCGAACAGGCCGTGCAGGGCGCGGACCGACATCGAGTACGCCCGGGCAATCGAAGCGGGCCCGAGCTCGGGGTCCTGCAGGTTCATGCGCACGTGGCGGCGGATCTCCTCCCGCATCGCGGCGCGCATCGCGTCGCGGCTGTCCGGTAGCACGGGCTCCACCGCCGCGCGCAGCAGCTCGACCGTCGCGTTGGACGCCGCCGCCTGACCGGCGCTGTCGAGGCTCGGGAGCTCGAGCGCGAGCGAGTTCATGTAGCGCATCAGCAGTCGTCCGGCGGCCGTCCGATCGATCGGCGGCA
>JBKGUS010000523.1:0-3330 GCA_046462295.1 Thermoleophilaceae bacterium
CCCGGACACGCGCCCGCCTCGCCCGCAAGCTCGCATCCAACATGGGCAGCGACGACTGGGTGCGGGTGCGCCTCGGGCGCGTCAAGGGCACTCTCGTCGCCACCCCCCTCCCGCGCGGCGCCGGCGTGCTCACGTCGCTCGTCCGCGCCGACGGGCTTCTCGTAGTGCCCGCCCCGCTGGAGGGACACCACGCGGGCGAGGAGGTCGAGGTGAGGCTGCTGCGCGGTGTCGGGGAGATCGAGCACACCATCGTCGCCACGGGCTCGCACGACCTCGTGCTGGACCTCGCCGCCTCAGCGCTGCGGGCGAGCGATCCCGGCATCGCGCTCGCCTCCTCCAACGTGGGCTCGCTCGCCGGCCTGGCCGCCCTTCGCGACGGCCTCTGCCACGTCGCGGGCTCGCACCTGCTCGACCCCGACACCGGCGAGTACACGCTGCCATGGATCGAGCGGCTCATGCCGGGCCACGACCTCGCCGTCGTTCGCCTCACCCACCGCGAGCAGGGCCTCATAGTCGCGCCCGGGAACCCACTCGGCCTCGAGCGCATCGCCGATCTCACGCGCGCTGGTCTCCGCTACGTCAACCGCCAGCGCGGGGCGGGCACGCGCGTGCTGCTCGACCACCTGCTGGCGGAGGAGAACATCCAATCCGGCGAGGTCGGCGGCTACGCGCGCGAGGAGCACACGCACCTCGCGGTCGGCGCCGCGGTCGCCGCGGACCGCGCCGACTGCGGGCTCGGGGTGCGGGCGGCCGCGAGGGCGTTCGGTCTCGACTTCGTGCCCGTCACCAAGGAGCCCTACGACCTCGTGCTCGACCGTGCCTCGCTCGACACCGAGCTCCTCGCCCCGCTGTGGGAGCTCCTCGCCTCCGAGGCGTTCCGCAGCCAGGTCGACGCCCTTGGCGGCTACGACACCAGCGAAACCGGGCGCCGAATCAGACCTTGACAGGCACCGTCGGTATGACGGACCTGGTCGCGGTTGAGCCCGAGCCCTGCCCGTGCGGGCGCACGCTCATGCGACTGCGCTCGCTCGAGGGCCGCGCGGAGGACGTGCTTCGCCTCGGCGGCGTGGACGTCCACCCGCTGCAGTTCGCGCTCGTGACCGCCGACCCCGACGTGCGCGAGTTCCAGGTCGTGCAGCAGGGCGAGGCGCTGCGGCTGCGAGTGTGCCTGCGCGACGGGGCCGCCGAGGCCCCGGCGCGGCTGCGTGCCCGGGTGGGCGCACGGCTCGAGGAACTCGGGGTGCCGCGGCCGTCGGTGGAGGTGGAGACGGTCGACGCGCTCGAGCGCTCGCCGGACGGCAAGCTTCAGGTGGTCGTGGCGGGGCCGCGGACCTAGTCGATCGTGCCGGCGCCGGCCGCCCGGTCGGCCGCGCCCGCCGGGTTGGCCTTCGCCCACTCGACGATCTTCTTCGAGTCCCGGATCACCTCGCCGTCGTCGGTCACGAGCACGGGCACCCAGTTCTGGCCGGTCAGCTCGCGGACCTTCTTGCGCTGTGGCGTGAGCGCGCCCGGAAGCGCGCCGAGCCCGTAGCTCTTCTTCACCTCCGGATCCCAGCCGGCCTCCCTCAGCGCCTCGTAGGCGTTCCGGCACGGATGGCCGCCCGGGCGCCACGGCGTCGGGAACGTCCCCCAGCAGACATAGAGCTCCATGCCCGGACCCTATGTCGTAGGGTCGCGCAATGTCCGCCACCATCGATCCGGACCTGCGGCAAGCGCGGCAGGCGGTCCTCGACGCCCACTCCGCCGCGGAGACGGCGCACGACCTCGACGGCGTCATCGCCACGTTCCACCACCCGCGCTACGAGATCGTGCCGACCGGCGAGGTGTTCGACGGCGAGGAGGCGGTGCGGGCCTACCACGGCGCGAACTTCGCGGGGGTGCCCGACTTCGAGGTGGAGCCGATCGCGGCGTACCACGGTGACGACTCGGTCGCCGAGGAGGCATGGGTGAGCGGCACCCACCTCGGCACCTACAACGGCCTGCCGCCGACGGGACGCTCTCTGCGGTTGCGCGTCTGCGGCATCTTCGTGTTCGAGCAGGACCGGCTCGTCTGCGAGCGCGTCTACTACGACCTGCTCACCGTGCTGCGCGCGCTCGGAGTGGCGCGCGACCCGGACTCGATCGCCGGCCAGGCGACGATGCTGCTGAACCACCCGCTTCACCTCGGCCGGACCTTCGGCCGCGAGCTGCTGCGCCGCCGCCGACGCGCCTGATGCTGCGCACGGTGTCCGCCGTCCGCTACGTCACGCCGCTGCGCGAGGGCGGCTCGCTGCCCGCGCTCGTGGAGGCCGACGACGACGGCCTCTACGTGGTCAAGCTGCGTGGCGCGGGCCAGGGCCCCAAGGCGCTCGTGGCCGAGCTGGTGGCCGGCGAGCTGGCGCGGGAGCTGGGGCTGCCGGTTCCCGAGCTCGTGTTGGTCGAGCTCGACGAGCACCTGCCGGACGCGGAGCCGGACGCCGAGATCCAGGACCTGCTCGCGGCCAGCGCCGGCACCAACGTGGGACTCGACTTCCTACCGGGCGCCCTGGCCTACGCGCCCGGCGGGTCCTTCGAGGTCGATCCGCGGCTCGCCGCGGCGGTCGTCTGGCTCGATGCCTTCGTCGAGAACGTGGACCGCACCCCGCGGAACGTGAATCTGCTCGTCTGGCACCGCCGGCTGTGGCTGATCGACCACGGCGCGGCGCTGTACCGCCACCACGCGGGCCTGGACCCCGAGTCGGCCCGCGGGCCTTTCCCGGCCGTGCGCGAGCACGTGCTGCTCGACGTGGCCGGCTCGATCGCGGAGGCCGACGCCGACCTGGCGCCTCGGGTGACGCGCCAGCTGCTCGAGCGAGTCGTGGCGCGGGTGCCGGCGGAGTGGCTCGAGCCCGGGACGCCCGACGACTACGTCGAGGACCTGTGCGCGCGCCTGGAGGAGCCGCGTGCGTGGGTGGAGGAGGCGGAGGGCGCCCGTGCCCGGCTGGAGGAGGCCGCCCATGCCCGGCGCTGAGGCGTTCCAGTACGCGCTCCTGCGCGCGGTGCCCTCGCTCCCCCGTGGCGAGGCCCTCAACGTCGGCGTCGTCCTCTACTCGCCGCGCCACCGCTTCCTCGAGGCCCGCACCATCCTCGAACCCGAGCGGCTGCGGCTGCTGGACCCGGACCTCGACCTCGACGCCGTTCGCGCACACCTGACGCTGATCGAGCAGGTGGCCGCAGGCGAGCCCTCGGCCGGGCCGATCGCGAGCCTCGACAGGAGCGAGCGCTTCGGCTGGATCACCTCGCCGTCGAGCACGGCGATCCAGCCCTCGCCCGTGCACACCGGTCTCTGCGACGACCCGGCCGCAATGCTGC
>JBKGUS010000524.1:0-16985 GCA_046462295.1 Thermoleophilaceae bacterium
GGTGACTCTCCGAGGGGAACAGCATCAGGAGCGATACCGCGCGCTCTGCCACCGCCTCGTCCTCGTGGGCGAGCAGCCCGACCAGCGCCCGCACGACCCGGGGCGCGGCAACGCCCGCGGGGTCGGCATACGCGACTGCGAGCAGCGCCGCGCGCTCGTGCAGGTCGATTGGCTCCGCGCCCGCCGTGACCAGCGCGTGCGCCAGCTCCAAGGCGGCCTCCTCCGTGCGGAACGCGACCAGCGTGTGCAGCGCGGCCCGGCGGCAGCGCGCGAGCTCGGGCTCTTTCCAGCCGGCGACGATCCGCGCAAGCGCGGGGATCGAGTCGGGATCTCGCAGTCCGGCCAGCGCCAGCGCCGCGGACTCCCGGGTCGACGGATCGGGATCGCCGAGGGCTTCGCCGAGGGCGTCCACGGCGGCGGGCGAGTCGAGCTCCGCCAGCGCCAGGGCGGACGCGGATCGACGCGTCACCGGACCTGCCAGCGGAGTCGGTCCACTGCGGTCATTCTTCCTCCGTCCCCGCGAGCAGGCGTTCGAGCTCCTCCGGACTGATCCTGTGCGGGACGGGCTCGCCGTCGACGGGCTCGCCGTTCCGGGGCGATCCGTTCTCGGGCTTCGCGAGCGCCGGCCTGCCCGCGGCGCCCGAGAGGGCCTCTTGGATCATCGGCCTGATCATCGTCGACACCCCGACCACCAGGGCGACCATGCCGAGCCGGTCGAGGGCCCAGCCGGCCTGGGCCCGCACCCGATGCTCGGGATCGCGGCTCGCGTGGATGAGCGCCTCTACGGCGGCGGGGTCGCGCAGCTCCCCGAGCGCCCGGGCGCACTCCGCCCGCACGCGGGGGTCGCGGTGGAGGAGCCCTTCCATGAGCGGCTTGAGCGCCCGCGTGTCCTTGACCTCCGCCAGCACCGCCGCCGCGCGGTGCGGGGCGGCACCGGCCGTCAGCTCGGCGACGACCCCGTCGATGCCGAACGGCGCGAGCAGCGCCAGCAGCTCCTCGGCGCGCTCGGCCACGGGGTCGCGCTCATCGGCCAGCGCCACGAGCAGCTCCTCGATCACCTCGGCCGCTGCCTCGGACGCTTTCCCGGCTTCGATCAGCAGCTTCAGCATGTCCGCCTCGTCCTCGTCCACAGGGTCATCCCCTGGGTCCTGCACGAGCGCGACCGTGACCTGCGGAGCGCACTCCGGCCGCCGCAATTCGAGCAGGGCCTTGACCGCCAGTGGGCGGGAGTGCCCGTGGTCCGCCGGCAGCCAGGCGAGCGCATACGCGAGCGGCATCGCCTGCTGGCGAGCGAACAGGACCCGGATCGCCGCCACGCGCACGTCGTCGATGGGGTCGGAGAGCGCCGCCTGCACGGCATCCGTGCCGGCCTCAGGTCCGAGCTGCCCGAGCGCGAGGATCGCGTCGCGGCGGATCTCGGCGCCGCGGTCGAGCATGCCGTCGCCCGGCGCCGGGATGAGGTCCTGATACCCGGCGGCCGCGACGAGGCCGTCCTCGTCCCCGCGCTTCGCGAGCGCCTTCACATTGGGCTTGCCGGTGCGAAAAAGAGCCATTCTTCCTGTACGAGCAACGCGTCGCGGCACGTCGGCCTTCCGCGTCCGGCGCCGGTCCGCCATGCTGCCCCTCGTGGACGTCCGGATCGTCCTGGCCTGCGCGCTGGTCGGCGCCGTCGCCGCCGGTGCGCTCGCGCTCGCGGGCGGCACCGACTTCCGCGCGCGCTCGTTCGTGATCCGCGTGCCGCCGGACTTCACGGGCGAACGCGGGCTGGCGCTCGCGCGTGGTGACCGGGTGCTGCAGCGCACGCTCGACCTCGCCGGCGAGGACGAGGACGTCGCGTGGCTGCGCGGGCGGAGCACCGCGGAGCTGACCTCGCGGCTCGACCTCTCGTTCACGGTCGAGGCGCCGGACCGCGAGCAAGCGGCGGCGCTCGCCACGGCCTACGCGATGGCCTACCGCGAGCAGGTCCCGCGGCGCGCTGGGCTGACGACGCGGGGGAGAGGCACCCGCACGGCGCAGCGGACCCTCGGACCCGTCGGCTGGACGTTGCTCGGCGGAGCAGCCGGCCTGTGGCTCGGGATGGCGATCGCGATCGTGCGGCACGGCCGGGCGTCGCCTCGGCCTGCTGGGACGGCGAGCGCCGCCTAGCCCTGGATCACGCCGAGCACCTCGTCGCGCTTCTCCTCCATGTGCTCCTGCGAGACCACGGACTCGACGTTGAGCCGAAGGAGCGGCTCGGTGTTGGACGGGCGGACGTTGAAGTGCCAGTCCTCGTAGTCGACGGAGATGCCGTCGAGCCTGCTGAGCTCACCGTCTGAATAGCGCTCGGCCAGCTCCTCCATCTTCCCCTCCTGGTCGTCGACCTCCGAGTTGATCTCGCCCGAGATGAAGTAGCGCGAGCGGAGCGGCTCGAGCAGCTCGCTCAGGCGGCTTTCCTCGACCGAGAGCAGCTCGAGGATCAGCAGCGCCGGGATGGTGCCGGAGTCGGCGCAGTAGAAGTCGCGGAAGTAGTAGTGGCCAGACACCTCGCCGCCGAAGGCGGCGCCGGTCTCGCGCATGCGCGTCTTGAAGAAGGCGTGCCCCACGCGGTTCACCTCGGCGGTGCCGCCGTGCTCCCTGACGAGGTCCGGCACCGCCCGCGAGGCGCGCACGTCGTACAGGATCGTGGCGCCGGGCTCCTTGCGGAGCAGGGCCTCGGCGAGCAGCGCGGTGAGGAAGTCGCCGGCCACGAACTCGCCGGTGTCGTCGATGAAGAAGCAGCGGTCGGCGTCGCCGTCCCAGGCGATGCCGAGGTCGGCGCCCTGCTCGCGCACCTTGTCGATGATGAACTGGCGGTTCTCCGGCAGCAGCGGGTTGGGCTCGTGGTCGGGGAACTCGCCGTCTGGCTCCCAGAAGGTGGGGACCTGCTCGATGGGGAACGAGTCGAGCAGTGGGCCGATCATCGGCCCGGCCATGCCGTTGCCGCCGTCGAGCACGACCTTCATGGCGCCGACGCTGTCGGGATCGATGTAGCCGAGCGCGGCCTTGCGGAACTCGTCGCCGACCTCCTCCTGCTCGATCGCGCCACGCTGCTCGGCGGGGTCGCCGGGCTCGCCAGCGGAGACGATGTCGCGCAGCTCCCCGATCCCGGCGTCGCCGGAGAGCGCGATCGCCGCGCGGCGGACCAGCTTGGCACCGGTGTAGGCCTTGGGATTGTGCGAGGCGGTGCACATCAGGCCGCCATCGAGCTCGCGCGAGCCGACGGTCCAGTAGAGCACCTCGGTGCCCACCATCCCGACGTCGAGCACGTCGGCGCCCTCGTCGGCGATGCCGCGCGCGTAGGCGTCCGCCATGGCGGGGGCGGTGAGGCGCATGTCGCGGCCGAGGCCGACCCGGAGGTCGGGCACCGCCACGTCCTGGAGGTCCGACAGCACGCGGGCGAAGCCGCGGCCGATCCGGTACGCCAGGCGCTCGTCCATCTGGTCCGGGTAGATGCCGCGGACGTCGTAAGCCTTGAAGATCGAGGGATCGACCATTGCGCGGCACTCTAGATTCCCGGGACCTTGATCCGCGCCACCGTGATCGTGCCGGCCCGGAACGCCGAGGCGACTCTGCCCCGCACGCTGGCCGCGCTCGCCGACCAGGAGGGCGCGCCGTCGTTCGAGGTGGTGGTTGCGGACGAAGGGTCGAGCGACGGGACGGCGGCGATCGCCAGGCGGTCGGGTGAGCGCGTGGTGCGAGGGGAGGCCAACGCCGCGGTCGCGGCTGCCTCGGGAGCGGTGCTTGCGTTCTGTGGCGCCGACTGCCGGCCGGTGCCCGGCTGGCTCGCCGCCGGTACCCGGGCACTTGGCGGGGCCGAGCTGGTGCAGGGGCGCATCCTTTCCGACGAGCACCCGGCGCCGGGACCCTTCGAACGTGACGTCTCGGTGACGGCCGAGAATGGGCTGTATGACGCGGGCAACCTGTTCGTAAGCCGCGCGACGTTCGAACGGCACGGCGGGTTCGAGAGGCCGCCGGCAAGCGGTGAAGGCCGTGCGGGCGCCGGCGAGCCCGGCGTCAGCCCGCCCGCTTGCGCGCTCACCGCCGCCACCTGGCTCGCTTGGCGCGCCCGCCGCGCCGGCGCCCGCACGGCCTTCTGCGCCGAGGCCCTCTCCCACCGCCCGGCCCGCGCCGTCGAGCCGCTCGAGTACCTCGAGGAGGCCACGACGCGTCGGGCGGTGCCGCACGCCGTCGCCCGCGTGCCGGAGCTCCGCGACACACTGCTCCACCGGCGCGTCTTCCTGAGCCCGCGGACGATGAAGCTCGACCTGGCGCTCGCGGCCGCCGCACTTGCCGCCCGGCGGCGGTCCGCTCTGCCGCTGCTGGCGGCGGTGCCTTACGCCCTGGAGCTGCGCCGCCGGGCGACGGAGCGCGGGGGAGAGGACTGGAAGCGGGTCGCCGCGGTCGACGCCGCGGCGGATCTCCTGACGGTCACCGCCCTACTACACGGCAGCACGGAGGCCCGCACCCTCGTGATCTAAGCGCCCACCACTTAGGGGGTCTGACCCCCTTGAGTCGGGTCGGCTCAACCGTATGCGGCGAGCAGCGCATCTTCGATCGGGTCGTCGCCGCCGACCACGTACAGCACCTTGCTCACGGCGCGCGACTCGTCCACCACCGCGGCGAGCACCGCCGCCACGTCGTCGCGCGTCACCTCCGCGCGGATCGGCTCCTCCTGGACCCGCACGCGCCCGCTGCCGGGGTCGTCCGTGAGCATCCCGGGCCGGACGACCGTCCAGTCCCGGTCGCTCTCCATCAGGGCGCGATCGGCCTCCGCCTTCGCGCGAAGGTAAACGCTGAAGACGTCGTCGCCGTCCGGCGGGCTCTCGGCGCCCACCGAGCTCACGATCACGTAGCGCGGCACCCCGGCCGACTGGGCGGCCTCGAGCAGCTTCACCGCCCCGTCCCGGTCCATGGTCAGCTTCCGCTCCGCGCCGCTACCAGGCCCGGCGCCGGCCGCGAACACCACGGCGTCGGCTCCCGACACGGCCGAAGCCACCTCGTCGGCGGAGGCGGACTCCAGATCGCACACCACCGGCTCCGCGCCGTCCGAGCGCACGTCGTCCGAGTGGTTCGGATTGCGGATCAGCCCGCGGACGCGGTCGCCGCGCGCCGCCAGCAGCCGTGCGAGCCGCCGCCCGATCTGACCGTGCCCGCCTGCGATCGCCACGTCCATGCCGCTACAGCCACCCGCGCCGGCGGAAGTACCCGACCATGGCCAGGAGAAGCCCGAGCATCGACCCCATGATCACCCAGTACGCGGTCTCGCTGTTCTCACCCGGGATCCCCACGTTCATGCCCCAGATGCTGGCGATCAGGGTGAGCGGCAGGATGACGACGCTGAACGCGGTCAGCACCCGCAGGACCTCGTTCACCCGATGCGAGAGCACCGACTCGTTCGTGTCCTCGAGCGCCTCCACTACCTCCTTGAAGTTCTCGAGCATGTCCCAGATCCGCTCGGAAGCGTCGACGATGTCGTCGAAGTAGACCTCGAGGTCCTCGGCCAGGTAGCGCTGCTTGGTGCGCTCGAGGTCGCGCAGCACCGCGCGCTGCGGCCGGATGATCTTGCGGAAGTTGATGATCTCCTGCTTGGAGCTCGAGATGTCCCGTACGACCTCCTCGGAGCGTCCCTCGAAGATGTCCTCCTCGATCCGCTCCAGCTTCGTGCCCATCTTGCGGAGCATCGGGAAGCAGTAGTCGAAGGCGTCGTCGACGATCTTGTAGAGCAGGTAGCCCGAGCCCTTCGAGAAGAGCGCCTCGCGCGTCTCGTCCGACGAGCGGCAGCGCTCGAACAGCCACTCGACGGGCGGCAGTGGCTGGTTCGGCAGCGTGATGAGGAAGTCCGGCCCGATGAACATGTCGAGCTCGCCGGCGTTGAGCCGCCCGACCGACTTGTCGAACACCGGGAAGTGGAGAACGATGAACAGGTAGTCGGGGTACTCGTCGATCTTCGGTCGCTGATTGCGCGACAGCACGTCCTCGTAGTCGAGCGGGTGGAACTCGAAGTGCTCCTCGAGCCAGGCGCGGTCGACGTGCGTGGGCCGCTCGATGTTGATCCAGCGGAGGTCGCCCCACTCGACGAGCTCGACGTTGGGCTCGGCCGGCGCCTGCTGGAGCGCGCTACCGTCGGCCCGTGCGCGGGCCGAGCGCCTGAGGCGGGGCTTGGGAAGGCTCGGCATGGCGTCTGAGCGGGTCGTCCAGGTAGCTCACGGTCGGGATTCTACTTGCGCAGCACGCTATCCTCCGTGCTTCACATAGCCGTTGCATCGAGAGGGGTGGAGGGACATGGCCCGATGAAGCCCCGGCAACCACTCGGCGGACGCCTCAGTCCGCAGGGAAAGGTGCCAATTCCATCGAGATGTGACTGGACGCCTCCGGCAGGGCCTCCGTCACACAGCGGCGGAGGCCTTCCAAGTTGAAAGGGGCGTTCAGATGGCTGTCCGGGCACTTGCCTGTAAGGAATGCGGCACGGAGTACGAGCTGGAGGCGCGCTACGTGTGCGAGCGTTGCTTCGGCCCGCTCGAGGTCCGCTACGACCTGACCACCCTCGACGCCGCCAGCGTCAAGCGGCGCATCCAGGCGGGCCCGCAGAACCTGTGGCGCTACGCCGACTTCTTGCCGTTCGAGAAGCCGCCGCGCTACGCGCTGCCGGCCGGCTGCACGCCGCTCGTGAGAGCGCCGCGCCTCGCCGAGCGGCTCGGCCTGCGCGAGGTGTGGGTCAAGAACGACGCCGCCAACCCGACCCACTCGTTCAAGGACCGGGTGGTGTCGGTGGCGCTCGCCAAGGCGCGCGAGCTCGGCTACGAGACGGTGGCCTGCGCCTCCACGGGCAATCTGGCCAACGCGGTGGCGGCGCACGCCGCGGCCGCGGGGCTCGAGTCCTACGTGTTCATCCCGGCCGACCTCGAGGAGCAGAAGATCCTCGCCACGGGCGTGTACGGCACGAAGCTCGTGACGGTGCGTGGCAACTACGACGACGTGAACCGCCTCTGCACCGAGCTGTCGGCCGAGCGCGAGTGGGCTTTCGTGAACGTGAACGTGCGGCCCTACTACGCGGAGGGCTCGAAGACGCTCGCCTACGAGATCGCGGAGGGGCTCGGCTTCGAGCTGCCCGACCGCGTGGTGGCGCCGATCGCCTCCGGCTCCCTGTTCACCAAGATCGCGCGCGGGTTCGAGGAGTGGCGCGAAGTGGGCCTCGTGCACGGTGACTCGCCGGCGATGAACGGCGCCCAGCCCGAGGGCTGCTCGCCGGTCGCGCACGCGTTCGAGGCGGGCTGGGAGGTCTGCAGGCCCGTGAAGCCGGACACGATCGCCAAGTCGCTCGCCATCGGCGACCCGGCCGACGGCCCCTACGCGCTGGAGCTGGCGCGCCGCAGCGGCGGGTCGGTCGACGCCGTGACCGACGACGAGGTGCGCGCGGGGATCCGCCTGCTGGCGGAGACCACCGGCATCTTCACGGAGACCGCCGGCGGTGTCACCACGGCGACGCTGGCGAAGCTGGCGGAGCGCGGCGACATCGATCCCGGCGAGCGCGTGGTGCTCGTCATCACGGGCGAGGGGCTGAAGACACTCGACGCCGTGCGGGGCAGCTTCGAGGTGCACGAGATCGAGCCGGCGCTGGAGGACTTCGAGGCCAGAGTTCCCATCGCCGCGTCTGTGTAGTCTGTCCGTCCGCATGGCGGTCACGGTCAAGATCCCGACGCAGTTGCGCAGCGTCACCGGGGGCGAGGGCGAGACGAGCGTCGACGGCGCCACGACCGTCGGCGAGGTCCTCGACGGGCTCTATGAGCGCTTCGACGGCCTGCGCGATCGCATCGCCGAGGACGGCGACCTGAGGCGCTTCGTGAACGTGTACGTGGGCGGTGAGGACATCCGCTTCCTCGACGGGCTCGACACCACCGTCGAGGACGGAGACGAGGTCACGATCCTGCCGGCCGTGGCGGGCGGCTGAACGTCCTCGTAACAGGCGCGCAGGGCTTCGTCGGCTCCTGGCTGGCCGAGCGGCTCATCGACCAGGGACGGCGCGTCGTGGCCCTGCGGCGCGACTTCGACCCCGCGTCCCGCTTCCGAAGTGAGGGCATCGAAGAGCGATGCACGATCGCCCTCGCCGATCTGTGCGATTACGGCGCCGTGCTGCGCGTGCTGGGCGAGCACGAGGTCTCGGACGTCTTCCATCTCGCGGCGCAGACGATCGTCGGCACCGCGAACCGCTCGCCGCTCGGCACATGGGAAGCGAACGTGCGCGGCACGTGGTGCCTGCTGGAGGCGTGCCGCACGCTGGGGAGCGTGTCGCGTGTGGTGGTTGCCTCGTCCGACAAGGCGTACGGCAGCCATGATGAGCTGCCCTACCGGGAGGGGTTCCCGCTCGAGGCCGTGTACCCCTACGACGTCTCGAAGGCCGCGGCGGACATGATCGCCCGCTCGTACGCCTCGACCTACGGGATGCGAGTCGCGGTCACGCGCCTGGCGAACGTGTACGGCCCCGGCGACCTGAACTGGTCCCGGATCGTGCCCGACACCGCCCGGGCGCTGGCCCGCGGCGAGCGGCCGGTGATCCGCTCGGACGGCACGGCCGAGCGCGACTACCTCTACGTGGAGGACGCCGTGGACGCCTACCTGGCCGTCGCGGCCTCGCTCGACCGGCCGGAGCTGGGCGGGCGGGCGTGGAACGCGGGGTGGGGGAAGCCGGTGCCCGTGCTCGACGTGGTGCGGACGCTGATTGACGTGTCGGGCGTCGACGTCGAGCCGGACATCCGGGGCGAGGGCACGCCCGCGGGCGAGATCTCGCGCCAGTACCTCGATTCGACCGCGATCCGGGAAGAGCTCGGCTGGGCGCCGCGCTGGGAGCTCGAGGAGGGTCTCCGAGCGGCCTGGCAGTGGTACGAGCGGCATCTGACCTCGACCTGAGGTCGAAAGCCCGGCGGCGATCTTTCGACACCGGGCCAATGGCGGAAAGGCCTGCTCAGGCGAGAATGCGGGCGTGCCGGAGCACAGCCCGAACGTCAAGCGTTACGCCCTCGTGCCAAACGACAGCAACAACGGGATGCGCCGCTTTCACCTGGCGCGGGTGGCCTCCGCCGGCCGCGTGCCGGACGCTTCGCGCCTCGAGCGGATGGAGGACGTAGCCGCCCGGGAGCGCCCAGACGAAGAGGCTCAACACGAAAGTTGCCCCTGAGGCAACAAACATGTTGAGCCTCTACCAGCGGGCCGAGGCCCAGCCTTTATTGCCGCCGTTCTACGCGGCGTCGTAGGCCGGTTGGCCGGCGCTGGACTCCGACGCCTCCGCGCCCGAGGGCGACCGCAGCACCACCACCGCCACGACCAGCGCGACCACCGTCAGCGCCGCCCCGACCAGGTACGCCAGGTGATAGCCGCCGTTCAGCGCGGCCGCCAGCGACTCGCCGTCGGCCCGCAGGCCCTCGGTGCGCGAGGTGGCGAGGGTGGCCAGCACGGCCAGCCCGACCGCGCCGCCCACCTGCACCGTCGTGTTGACGAAGCCCGAGGCGAGGCCGGCGTCGCTCGGGGTCGCGCCCGACATCGCCAGCGTCATCAGGGCCGGGAACGACAGGCCCGCGCCGGCGCCCAGCAGCAGCTGTACCGGGGCGATGTCGACCCAGTAGTTCGCATCCACCGGCGCCCGCGAGAACAGCAGCAGGCCGACGGTCGCGAAGCCCAGCCCGGTCACGAGCGTGGCCTTCGCGCCGATGCCCATGATCAGCTTCTCCGCGTAGCCGAGCGACAGCGTGCCCATCACGATGCACGAGGGCAGGAACGCCAGGCCGACCTCGAGCGCCGAGTAGCCCAGGATGCCCTGGAGGTAGAGGGCGCCCAGGAAGAACATCCCGAAGAACCCGACCACCAGCAGGCCCATGATCACGTTCGCGGCGCTCACGTTCCGCGACTTGAACAGCCGCAGCGGCATGAGGGGGTTCTCGATCCGCGCCTGACGAGCCACGAACGCGGTCAGCAGGGCGAGCGAGATGCCGCCGAGCCCGAGCGTCTGGGCCGAGCCCCAGCCCTGCTCGCCGGCCTCGAGCAGCGAGTAGACGCCCAGCATCAGCCCGGCCGTCAGCAGCACCGCGCCGGGCACGTCGGCGCCCTGCCGAAGGCCGATGCCGTCGCGATGCTCGACCAGCCGCAGGGCCAGGAGCGCGATCGCCAGCCCGATCGGCACGTTGACGAAGAAGATCCAGTGCCAGTTGATGGCCTCGGTCAGGACGCCGCCCGCCAGCAGCCCGATCGACGCGCCGCCGGACGCCACGAACCCGTACACGCCGATGGCCTTCGCCTGCTCGCGCGGCTCGGGGAACATCGTCACGATCATCCCGAGGATCACGGCCGAGGCGATCGCGCCGCCGGCGCCTTGCACGAAGCGCGCACCGATCAGCATGCCCTGGCTCTGCGCGGTCGCGCAGATCAGCGAGGCGACGGTGAACACCGCCAGCCCGCCGAGGAACACTCGCCGCTGGCCGATCAGGTCGCCCAGCCGTCCAGCCAGCAGCAGCAGGCCGCCGAAGGCGATCAGGTAGGCGTTCACCACCCAGGCAAGACCGCTCTGGGAGAAGCCCAGGTCTTCCTGGATCGAGGGGAGCGCGACGTTCACGATCGTGGCGTCGAGCACGATCATCAGCATGCCCCCGCACAGCACGTAGAGGGCCAGCCAGCGCCTTGCGTCAGATGTCGAGTTCGTGGTCATGGGTCCTGAGACCACCCGACCACCGAAAACTCATCGCCGCGCCCACTCCTCTTTGTGCACCTTCTTCTGAGCCTCGTACTCGTCGAGCGCCTGGGGCGAGTCGACGTCGCCGAGCGTGGGGTGCCACGGCACGAGCTCCTGGGCCGCGGCGACGTCGAAGTGTTTGGCGAGGACCGCGCCGATCCCCTTGACCTTCATCTCGCCGAACCCGGGGAGACCCATGAGGTTGGCGCGCAGCTCGTCGGTGTCGGCCGCGTCGGTCCAGATGCGGGAGGCGTCGCCGTCGTAGCGGTCGCGCACGTGCACGGCCAGCTCGTGGATCCGCTTGGCCATAACCTTGGGATAGCGGTGGATGGGCGGGCGCTCCATGAAGACCGGTTCGAGATCGGTGGAGGCGAGCGTGTCGGCGTCGATCGCGCCGAGCCGCTCCTTCAGCGCCAGCGGGCCGGCGAACGCCTTTCGCACCGTGACCCGCTGGTCGAGCGCGAAGCCCACCAGCAGCGCCATCGGGTCGGAGGCGATCAGGGCGTTGGCGTCGTCGGCGTCGGTGAAGTAGAGGCGCTCGGGCATCGGCGGAGGGTACTCACCGCTTCTGCTGCCAGAAGGCGATCTGGCCGCCCGCCGGCGTCTCGACGACGCTCCGCCAGCCGGCCGGGCCCTCGCGCGGACCCAGCAGGACCGTGCCGCCGAGGCGCTGCGCGCGCTGGGTCGCCTGGCCGATCCGGTCGACCTCGACGTAGGGGAGCCAGAGCGGGCGCTCGGTGCAGCACTCGACGATCCCGCCGCCCAGCGAGCCGCCCATTTCGAGCGCCTCGTAGGTCCCTTCGCGCGCGCGGATCTGCTCCGGGCGCCAGCCGAGCAGCTCGGTGTAGAAGGCCTTGGCACGCGGCAGGTCGCCGGTGTGGAGCTCGAGGTGGACCAGGGGATTCGCCATCGCTGGGTCCATAGACCCGCGGGCGGGCCCAAACTCATCGCGGGGTCTAACCTGGCGGGCGATGGCTACGCAATCCACCACGCAGGAGAAGGAGCTGCTCCAAGCGGCCCGCGGCGGCGACGAGGCCGCGTTCGCGCGCCTGGTGGAGCCCTACCAGGGAGAACTCCACGCTCACTGCTACCGCATGGTCGGCTCGGTGCACGACGCCGAGGACGCGCTCCAGGACGCGATGCTGCGCGCCTGGCGCGCGATCGGCAAATTCGAGGGCAGGAGCTCGCTGCGCTCCTGGCTCTACACGATCGCGACGAACACCTGCCTGAACCTGATCAACCGCCGCCCGAAGCGGGTGCTCCCGCTCGACTACGGCCCCTCTTTCGATCCGCACGACCAGGGCATCGGGATGCCGCCGGTGGAGGCGACCTGGGTCGAGCCGTATCCCGACCAGGGACTCGGCCTGGAGGACGGCTACGCCGCGCCCGAGGCCCGCTACGAGCTACGCGAGAGCGTCGAGCTGGCGTTCGTCGCGGCGCTCCAGCACCTGCCGGCGAACCAGCGCGCGGCGCTCATCCTGCGCGAGGTGCTCGGCTTTTCGGCGCAGGAGACTGCGGAGTCGCTCGACACGAGCGTCGCGTCGGTGAACAGCGCCCTGCAGCGGGCCCGGAAGACGGTGGACGAGAAGCTGCCGGAGCAGAGCCAGCAGGAGTCGCTGCGCACTCTGGGCGACGACGGCGTGCGGAACGTCGTCGAGGGCTACATGGCCGCGATGGCGGAGGGCGACGTGAACAAGGTGGTGTCGCTGCTCGCCGAGGACGCCGCCTGGTCGATGCCGCCGCTCGCCGCGTGGTTCACCGGCGACGAGCTCGAGGGGTTTCTGCGGTTCGGTCCGCTGTCGGGCGACTGGCGCTGGCGCCACAGGGCCGCCCACGCGAACGGGCAGCCCGCGGTGGGGTCCTACGCGTGGCATCCGGGAGAGGGCGCCTACCTGCCGTTTGCGCTCGACGTGCTCGCGCTTGAGGGCGACCGCATCAAGGAGATCACGTCGTTCATCTGCCGCTCGACGAAGGGCGAGGACGCCGACTACTACGTGCGCTGGCCGGAGCAGCCGGTCGATCTCGACCACGTCGAGGCGTTCTTCGGCCGCTTCGGCCTGCCGGGAAGGCTGGACGACTGATGTTCGCCGGCACGAGGGCGTACAGCGGGTTCGCGGTCGACGACCTCGACAGGGCCCGGGAGTTCTACGGCGAGACGCTGGGGCTGCCGACGAACATCGTGGACGAGGGCAACCTGATGACGATCGAGCTCGCGGGCGGCCGCGACACGCTGGTCTACGTCAGCCCTTCCTTCACGCCTGGCAGCTACACGATCCTCAACTTCGAGGTGGACGACATCGATGCCGCCGTAGAGGAGCTCGGCTCGCGCGGCGTCGAGTTCGAGCGCTACCAGGGGATGGAGCATGACGAGAAGGGCATCGCCCACGTCGGCCCGGCCATCGCCTGGTTCAAGGACCCGGCGGGGAACATCCTGTCGGTGATCCAGGCGTCCTGACGCGCAGTCTCCGTCTTCCGCGGCGGCTTAGCGCGCCCGGCAGGATTTGAACCTGCGACCTCTCGCTCCGGAGGCGAGCGCTCTATCCACTGAGCTACGGGCGCGAGTGCGGTTGAGTGTAGTGCCGGCATGGTCATCGCCGTCATCTCCGACACGCACATGCCGCGCGGCTCTCGGCGGCTGCCGGAGGCCTGCGTAGAGCGGATCGCGGCGGCCGACCTGCTGCTGCACGCGGGCGACTTGATGACGGTCGAGGTGCTATGCGAGCTTGAGGCGGTCGGGCCGCCGGTTGTGGCGGTACACGGCAACATGGACAGCGCCGAGCTTCGCCATGTCCTGCCTGCCAAGCGGGTGGTGGAGGCGGGCGGCACGCGCATCGCCATGGTCCACGATGCCGGCCCGCGCTCGGGTCGCCTCGACCGCCTGCGTCGCCGGTTCGGCGACCGGGCGGACGCCGTCGTCTTCGGCCACTCGCACGTTCCGCTCCACGAGAAGGCGCCGGACGGCTTCCAGATCTTCAACCCCGGCAGCCCGACGGAGCGGCGCCGGGCGCCCGTGCACACGATGGGCATGGCTCGTGCGGAGGGCGGCAAGCTCGAGTTCGAGCTGATCGAACTGACACCGTATACGGCATCATGACGCCCGCTGAGCTGGTCAAGACCACCCGCGAGCGCAAGCGCCTCAGCCAGCGCCGGCTCGCCCTGCGCGCCGGCACCAGCCAGAGCGCGATCGCGCGCATCGAACGCGGCGGCGAGGAGGTCACGTGGCTCCGCCTGCGCTCGTTGATGCTTGCCATGGGGGAGGAGCCGATGCTGTCGTCTCGCCCCCTGCCGAGCCGCTATGACGCGGATGACCTTCCTCGGGCCCGAGCAACATCGCCAGAGTCGCGCCTTGCGAACGGCATCGCATTCAACAAGTTCCCTACGCAGCTCGCGGTGGCGGTTCGCCGCTCGAAGAAGCCATTGGCCGCGCCTGACGGTCCCCTCCGTGCGGCTGACCTCCTGAGGGCGCTCGCGATAGGAGGAGTCGAGTTCGTGCTGGTCGGAGGCATGGCGGTTCAGGCCCATGGCTACATCCGGAGTACCCGGGACGTGGATGTCGTTCCATCGCCCCCGGCGGCTAAGGCTGGCCGGCTGTCGAAAGCGCTGTCGGCCCTTTGGGCTGCGGCCGGTGCGCCAAGCTCATTCGACGAGCTCCGGAGCCGAGCGTTGGTCGTGAAACTCGACGGCATCGAGATCCCGGTTGCCGGCCGCGACGATCTCATTCGCATGAAGCGGGCGGCGGGGCGGCCACAGGACCTCATCGACATCGGCGCCCTAACCCGGGACGACGAAGAGCTCGAGCGCGAGGCGCGCCAGTCAACATAGGGCGGTCATGGACCTCGACGTCCTCTTCGTCGGAACCGCGGGCGCCGCGCCGTCGTCGCGGCGTGGGCTGCCCGCCATCGTCGTCCGGCGGGGCGGCGAGCGCCTTCTGTTCGACTGCGGCGAGGGCACCCAGCGGCAGCTCATGCGCTCGATCGGGCTCGTCGACTTCGAGGAGATCTTCCTCACCCACTACCACGCCGACCACGTGCTCGGGCTCCCCGGGATGCTCAAGTCGTTCGCGCTTCGCCAGCGCGAGCGCCCGCTCACGATCTACGGCCCACCCGGCCTCGGCTCCTTCTGGCGGCTGCTCGATCCCATCGTCGGGCGCCTGCCGTTCAAGGTCATCCTCCAGACCATCGCCCCCAACGACGAGCTCCAGCGCGACGGCTACCGGCTCGCCGCCTACGAGGTCGACCACCGCGGCCTCGCGCTCGGCTACGCGATCGTCGAGGGTCCGCGCCCGGGCGTGTTCGACCCCGATCGCGCCCGCAGCCTGGGGGTCACGCCCGGCCCCGACTTCGGGCGGCTCCAGCGGGGCGAGACCGTCAACGGCGTGCACCCCGACCAGGTGATGGGCGAGCCGCGGCGCGGGCGGAAGCTCGTCCTGGCGGGCGACACGGTCCCCTGCGAGATGACCCGGCTCGTCGCCTACGAGGCCGACCTGCTCGTGCACGAGGCCACGCTGCTCGAGGACGCGGCCGAGCGCGCGCGCGAGACGCGCCACTCGACCGCGCTCGGCGCCGCCGAGCTGGCCGCCGCCGCGCGGGTGACGATGCTCGCGCTCACGCACGTGTCGCCCCGCTACGGCGGCCGCGAGCTCAAGGAGGAGGCGCGCGTGGCCTTCGAGAACACGGTCGTGCCGCGCGACTTCGACCGCATCGAGCTGCCCTTTCCGGAGCGCGGCGAGCCGGTGCACGTGAAGGCGTCCGAGCGTCCGCCGGAGCGCGTGGAGACGGCAGCGCCGGACCCGGTGCCGTAACGGCGTGGCCTAGACAGGGGCGAAGGTCTCGATCGCGTGCAGGCTCTCGTCCGGCTTCTCCAGAAAGAAGAGGTGGCCGGCGCCGGCCACCACGTAGAGGAGCGAATCGGGGATCCGCTCGTGGAGGACGTCGCTGCTGGCCGCCGGGATCACCTGGTCGTCGTCTCCCGTGAGGATCAGCGTGCGCCGGTCGATCTGCGGGAGCCGCTCCCACGTGTCGTGCGAAAGCGCTGCGGCGATCTGGGCGCGGTAGCCCTCGGGATCCTGCACGTCACGGGCCTTCTTCTCGACGAACCGCTCGACGAACGCAGGATCGGCGTCGCGTGCGAAGGCGAACGGCGCGAGCGCGCGCATGCGCTCCGCCCAGTCATCGGTCACCATCGCGAAGGCCCGGCCCGTGTCGCGCGGGATGGGGGCGGCGTGCTTGACGCCGCAATGGGTGCAGCCGAGCACGAGCCGGTCGACGCGCTCCGGCCGGGCCAGCGCGATCTCCTGGGCGATCATGCCGCCGAGCGACATCCCGAACACATCGGCACGCGCGATCCCGAGATGGTCGAGGAGGGCGATCGCGTCCGCCGCGAGCGAGGCGGTGGTGTAGAGGCCGGGCGTGACGGTCGACTGGCCGCTGCCGCGGTTGTCGAAGGCGATGACCCGCCGCGTCTCGCTCAGCCGCGCGGCGAGCGGAGCCCAGTCGCTGGCCACCGCGGGGATGCCTGCGACGAGGAGCATGGGCCGGCCGGAGCCGCGCTCCTCGTAGTGGAGTTCGAGGCCGTCTAGCTCCGCGATTGGCACGCGGGGAAGTTACTCAGGGGCGTCCCAATCGGGCGGAAAGGGCGACCCCCGGCACACAACACACCCGTGCCCGACGGTGACAAACGAACAAATGGCCAGTCGGCGAAAGGGACGCGATCCGGCTCAGCCCACGGGCGCCATCGGCCCGCACGACTCGATGTCGCGCAACAGCTGCTCCGCGCGGTCCGGGCCCCAGCGGCCCGTGCCGACCAGGTCGCCGGCCAGCTCGCCCACGCGCGTGAGACCGTCGCGGGCCTCGTCGCTCCAGGCGCGGTCGTCGCAGAACAGCAACGCGTCGGCGGCCTCCCTGACGAGCGCGCATTCGACCGGCGTGAGAGCGTCCGGGCCGTCGTCCCTGACCGTCCGCATCAACCGACCGTACGCCCGTGCGCGCTCGGAGGTCATCTTGGGCCCAGGGTAGCGCCGTCCGGGTGTGGCGTCCCGCGCTGATGCTACGTTTGCGGTGAGGTTCCTTTAACCCGGTCCGGTGAGGCCAGGAAGGGGCAGGACTTGAGCGAGAAGACGGTCCTCGATCGCGAGGACGTGCGGCGAACCCTGGTGCGCATCGCACACGAGATCGTCGAGAAGACGGCCGGTTCGCCTTCTCCCACCCGCGTCGCCGTGGTCGGCATCCACCGCCGTGGCGCAGTGCTCGCG
>JBKGUS010000525.1:0-7991 GCA_046462295.1 Thermoleophilaceae bacterium
TCCCGGCGGCCGCGCCGCCGCCCGAGCTCGCAGCGGCGCTCGCACCTGCGCCCGCGCCGATCTTCGCCACCCAGAGCTTCTTCATGAACAGGAGCGGCCCGATCGGGTAGATCGCGGCCAGCGCCTTGGACGTCTTGCGCAGCTCGCCCTTGAACGTCCGGCAGCGCTCGCAGCCCTTCAGATGGCGCCGCACCGGCGCGCTGCTGCGAGTGATCCCCTCGGCCACCTGGCCGAGCTCGAGCCGCACCTCCGAGCAGGTGAGGAGCCGGGCCTCGGCGGCCTCGGCGAGCGCCACCCGCGCGCGCACGAGGAGCGACTTCACGCTCGGCACGGTCGTGTCCATCGCCTCGGCGATCTGCTCGTAGGAGAGGGCATCGATCTCGCGCAGGAGCAGCGCGGTGCGCTGGGTCTCCGGAAGCTCCTGGACATCGGCCACGATGTGGCGGAACTCCTCGCGCTTGTGGACGGTGTCGGCGGTGGTGATGCCGCCGTCGCGCTCGAACACATCCATCGAGTCCTGGCCGGCCGGCTGGGGCCGGCGCAGGTGGTTCAGGCAGCGGTTGCGCGCGATCCGGTACAGCCACGGCCGCGCGTTGATGGGCCGGTCGTCGGCGCAGATGGCGTTGAAGGAGGCGGCGAAGACCTCCTGCAGCACGTCCTCGGCGTCCTCCTGCGAAGCGAGCATGTGGCGGCAGAAGGCGAGCAGGCGCGGCTGATAGCGCTGGACGAGGGCCTCGAAGGCCCCGTGATGCCCGCGCCGGATTAGGGCGACCAGCCGCTCATCGGTCTGAAGCCTGAGCAGGGGCGATCGCCCTGCGAGCGCGGGAAGTCGCGCGGAGTGTTGAAGTGCGGAAGCTTCCAACGGGTACCCGCCCGTGGGACACCGTAGCAGCGCACAAGTTGCGCGATTCTCCGCGGTCGACTCAGCTCTTTGGCCCGATGAACCCGTCGAGGGCCTCCACCGCCGGCCGACGGGCGACCTGGATGACGTAGTCCATCGATTGGGTCCAGTCGATCGACAGAAGGTCCAGGTGCTCGCAGAAAATTCCGCGAATATCGGCTGAGCGGTTTGAGAAGTAGTAGCGGGCGTAGGAGTAGTGCCTTCCCTTTGGGGCCCGCACGGAGGCGATCACGCGGCATCCATCGGACTGGATGAGTCCGCGGAGCAGATCCTCTGGATGCCGATGCGTGATGTCGCGCTGCCAAGCCGAGAGAGCGATCGGGCGATGGTGCTTCCTGCCCGGCCCATGCTGAGGGAACAGTCTGAGCCAATGTTTCCCATAGGCGGTGAGGTCGACCACCCTTGCATCGCGCCGACCGCGCACCCGAGTTATCCCGCTCGGTGTGAAGGTGCGAACGGCGTCGCGAGCTTCACTCACGATCCTCTCGTAACGGCTGTCGAGCGTGAGGACCAGCTGCCAGGTCCGGGGGTAGCGGCGGATCCAACCATCCCCGAGGTAGAGGCCGAGGAGGTATGCATACGACTCCGGCGCTTGGCGCGGGCAGACCTCTCGCAATTGGCCTCTTGCGAGTGCACGGTCGGGTTCGCCAAGCCAGTGCAGGAGAGTGGATCTGGCGATTCCGGTCTTCCGCGAGATTGCGTAGGAACTGAGGCCATCTCTGTGGAGTGCCAGGACCCGTTCGACATGTACGATGGGATGCACGAACAAATGTTCGCATCAGCCCCGGAGGGACTAGCATCTGGCAGGCCCGGGTGGCGGAACACGGTGAGACGCAGTCGGCTTAAACCCGACTGCCCGCAAGGGCGTGTGGGTTCGAATCCCACCCCGGGCACTCAAGGGGTCGTCAATCACACGGGCCCGGGAGTCCATCCCACTAAGGCCCCAGGGCCTTGGCGCCGAACTGGTCGGGATCGATTGCATTGCGTTCAAGTGAGGTCCCTTGCGCGCCAAAGGGCATTCCTTGGCGCCCTGAGGGAAGTCGCGCGCGACGGCCATTGATCGTCTCACTCGTCGTCCTGGTCTGTCGCCTCGGTCGTCACCACCTCACGGGCTCAGCTTTCGGTGCCTCGGGTGGCGGCGGCATGAACCGCGCGAATGCGGCCTTGACGGCGTCCATCGGAACGACCTCCGCGAGTCCGGAGTTTCCTCGAAGGTGACGCGCATGCGCTGGGTCTGCTGGGAGATCGCGGCGTCGATGTACGGGATGTACGATGCCGATCAGATATGTCTGGACTGACCAGCTAGTTCGCACGGACGTCGGGCGCCTGATCGTCCAGACCGGGAGTCGCGCTCCGCTTGCCGCGAAGCCTGACGGGTATACCTCCGGGTATGACCAAGCTCCTCTTCATCCCGGTCAGCATCGGAGGCGGTCTCCTCGCCGGCTTCGTCTCCAGGAAGATCTTCGACCAGATCTGGGGCCTGGTCGACGAGGAGGAGCCGCCGGACTCCAAGCACCGCGACATCCAGTGGGGCAAGCTGCTGATCGCCGCGGCTGTGCAGGGCGCCATCTTCCGCGCGATGAAGGAGGCCACGGACCACTACAGCCGGCGGGCCTTCTACCGCACCACCGGCACCTGGCCGGGCGAGAAGGAACCCGAGCCCGAGTAGGGGCTTGAGCGGTTCCTGAACAGGTAGTCAGAACCGCAAGAACCTGCGCAAGCGCTCGTTACAGCGTGCAACGATTTCGAGCGCGTAAGGGAGAACCCGCCACGGGAGGCGGGGCGCGGTGCGGGCAGAGGAGTGAGCAGGGACATGCGATCGTTCAGCGGTATCGGGCGCATCGCCGCGGTTGGCGCGGTGATTGCCGCTGCCGCGCTCGTGGCCCTCCTGCTCTTCGGCGGCGGAAGCGGCGGCTACAAGGTCAAGGCCCGCTTCATCAACGCCGGCCAGCTCGTGAAGGGCAACCCTGTCCAGAGCGGCGGCGTCCCGATCGGCAGCGTCGACGGGATCGAGATCGCCCCGAACGGCGAGGCCGAGCTCACCCTGGAGATCGACGATGACCATGCGCCGCTGCGCCGCGGCACTCGGGCCGCCATCCGCCAGTTCTCGCAGTCCGGGATCGCCAACCGCTACGTCGACCTGAGCATGCCGCCGAACGGAAGCCGCGAGATCCCGGACGGCGGCACGATCGGCTCCGACGACACGACCACGCAGGTCGACCTCGACCAGCTCTTCAACACGCTCGACGCCGAGACCCGCGCCAACCTCCAGAAGTTCTTCAAGGGCTCGGCCGAGATGTTCAGGGGCCAGGGCGAGGAGGCGCGCGCGGGCTTCCACTACCTGAACCCCGCCCTTTCCACCTCGAGCCGCCTCTTCAACGAGCTCACGCGCGACACGCCGGTGCTCGAGCGTTTCCTGGTCGACAGCTCCAAGCTCGTGACCGCCGTGGCCGAGCGCCGCGACGACCTGGCCGGGTTGATCGGCAACCTCAACGAGACCACCCGCGCGCTCGGCGACCAGAAGGAGGCGCTCGCCGACTCGATCGCCCAGCTCCCGCCCTTCATGCGGCGCGCCAACACGACCTTCGTGAACCTGCGCAGCACGCTGAACGAGCTCGACCCGCTGGTCGACGCCTCCGAGCCGGTCGCCAAGCGGCTCGGGCCCTTCCTGTCCGAGGCGCGCGCCTTCGCCGCCGACGCGGAGCCCACCGCCCGTGACCTGAGCCGGACCGTGCGGCGCGGCGGCCCCGCCAACGACCTGATCAACCTGCTCGACGCCTTCCCGCCGCTGGCGGACATCGCGGTCATGCGCAAGGGGCGCTCGGTCGCGCCCGGCGGCCGGCGGGTCAGCGTCGGCGTGACCGACGGCGCCTTCCAGGAGACCGTCGAGGCGTTCAAGGCGGGCGCTCCCGAGATCGCGCTGGGGCGCGCCTACACCACGGACTTCCTCGGCTGGGCCGACGACTTCTCGACCACGGGCGGGGGCTTCGACGCGCTCGGCGCGCTTGGCCGCGGCCACATCTCGTTCGCCGAGAACTTCGGCGGGCCGATCCGCAAGTACCAGTACAAGCGCTGCCCGGGCGCCGCCGAGGTCCCGGCGGTGGACGGCTCCAACGTCTGGAGCGAGGAGCAGATGGAGGAGTGGCAGTGCGACGAGTCGGCGCGCGCTTCGGGTGACGTCGAATGAGGCGCGTCCTGACGATCCTGTTCACGCTCGGCGTGTGCGCCGCGGCCGTGCTCTTGGCCGGCGCGTCGACCGAGAAGCCCGACGGCAAGAGCTATCAGATCGAGTTCGACAACGCCTTCGGGCTGGTGGAGGGCGGCGACTTCCAGGTCGGCGGCGTGACCGCCGGCACGACCAGCGACATCCGCGTCGTCAAGCGGGAGGGAGAGACGCCGAAGGCCGTCGTGACGGTCGAGGTGACCGAGCGCGGCTTCGACGACTTCCGCAAGGACGCGACCTGCGACATCAAGCCGCAGTCGCTGATAGGCGAGTACTTCGTGGACTGCCAGCCCGGCAGCTCGCCCGAGAAGCTGGCCGAGGGCGGCACCGTGCCGGTGGAGCAGACCACCTCCACGATCCCCGCCGACCTGGTCAACAACATCATGCGGCGCCCGTACCGCGAGCGCTTCCGCCTGATCGTCACGACGCTCGGCACCGGCCTTGCCGGGCGGCCGGACGATCTCGCGGAGGCGCTCCGCCGCGCCCATCCCGGCCTGCGCGAGACCTCGCGCGTGCTGCGGATCCTCGGCGACCAGAACCAGGTCATCAAGGACTTCATCGCCGACTCGGACCGCGTGGTCGAGGAGCTCGAGGCGAACAAGCGCGACGTTGTGCGCTGGGTCGAGGAGGCGGGCGACACGGCGGAGATCACGGCAACCCGGCGGGCCGAGCTGCGCCAGACCTTCCAGCAGCTGCCCACCTTCCTCGACGAGCTCCGCCCGACCATGGCCCGCCTCGGCGAGCTCGCCGACGAGCAGACGCCGCTGTTGGCCCACATGCAGCGCGCCGCGCCGAGCCTGAACGAGTTCTTCACCCGCCTCGGGCCGTTCGCCGAGGCGTCTACCCCCGCCGTCGACTCGCTCGGCGAGACCTCGAAGGTCGGCACGCGCACGTTCCGGGCCGGCCGCCAGGAGATCAGGCTGCTTCGGAAGATCGGGCCCCAGGCGCAGCCCACCTTCAAGCCGATCCGCCAGTTCCTCCAGACGATCGACGACCGCCGCCGCGGTCTCGAGGACGACCCGCGCTCGGAGAACGGCAGCCCGCCGCCGCCCGACCCGACCGCGATCCGCGAGGGTGGCCCCAGCGCGTTCACCGGGATGGAGGCGCTCTGGAACTACTTCTTCTGGCAGAGCCTGAGCATCAACGGCTTCGACCAGTACAGCCACATGCTGCGCATCTCGATCACGGAGACGAAGTGCGGCCAGCTGTACAACGAGTTCGATCTCTCGAACCCGAAGGACCGGGAGACCTTCGAGGACTGCAGCCAGTGGCTCGGCCCGAACCTGCCGGGCATCACGTCGCCCGACTTCACCGAGGGCGCGACCACGGCGGCGGCAGGCCGCGAGGCGCCGGCTCGGCAGGTGGGCGAGCGCCGCTCCGCCGGCCAGCCGGACGCCGGCCCCTTGCCCGGGCAGCCCAACATCTCCAAGCCGCAGGTCACGCTGCCGCCCGACCTCCAGCGCCTGATCGAGCAGCTAACGCCGCGGCAGCGTGAGAACCTTCCGCCGGAGCTGCGGCGCCGCATCGAGGAGATCGTCGGCCCGCTCCCCGAAGTGCCGCTGCCGCAGCCCCAGACGCCCGCACCCGCGCCCGCGCCGACGCCGGCGCCCGCGCCGGTCCCGGCCCCCGTCCCCGCGCCGGGCGGCGCCAGCCCGAACGGCACTGCCCCGCCCCTCCTCGACTTCCTGCTCGCGCCATGAGAGGGCGCAGGGGAAAGGCGAACATCGCCGCGAGCCCGGTCCTGATCGGGGCCGTGACGGTGCTCGTCACGATCATCGCCGTCTTCATCGCGTACAACGCGAACTCGGGCCTGCCGTTCGTTCCGACCTACGACGTGAAGGCCGAGCTGCCCTCGGGCGCCAAGCTCATCAAGGGCAACGAGGTGCGCGTGGGCGGCTTCCGTGTCGGCGTGGTCGACGAGATCACGCCGAAGGTCAAGGAGGTGGACGGCGAGCGCCGCTCCATCGCGGAGGTCTCGATGAAGCTCGACAAGGTCGTCGAGCCGCTCTCGAAGGACAGCACCGTCACGGTGCGGCCGCGCTCCGCGCTCGGCCTCAAATACGTCGAGCTGACGCCCGGCGACTCCGAGGCGACGTTCGCGCGCGGCGACACGATCCCGCTCCGCCACACGAGCGAGCCGCTCGAGATCGAGGACGTCTTCTCGACCTTCGACGACGACATGCGCCCCGACGCGCGCGAGGCGACGGAGGGCTTCGGCGACGCCTTCGCCGGCCGCGGCCAGTCGATCAACGATGCCATCCGGGCCCTCAACCCGTTCTTCACCCACCTGACGCCGGTGATGCAGAACCTCGCCGACCCGGACACCGAGCTCGACGAGTTCTTCCTCCAGATCGGCCGCGCCTCCGCGCAGGCGGCGCCGGTGGCGGAGATCCAGGCCGAGCTATTCACGAACATGGCCGACACGTTCGCGGCGATGAGCAGCGACCCCGAGGCGCTGCAGCTGACGATCGAGAAGCAGCCGCCCACGCTCGACACGGCGATCCAGTCGTTCCGGGTGCAGCGCCCGTTCCTGGCCGACTTCACGGACCTCTCGCGCCGCCTGCGACCGGCCGCGCAGGAGCTGCCGCGCTCGCTGCCGGCGGTGAACGACGCCCTCCGCGTCGGCACGCCGATCCTGCCGCGGACCGTCGAGCTGAACGAGCGGCTCGCCAGCGCGACGAGCGAGCTCGAGGACCTGTTCCAGAACCCGGCCACGCTGCTCTCGCTGCGCGACCTCGACACGGCGCTGACAGTCACGCGCCCAGCGGCCGAGTTCATCGCGCCCTACCAGACGGTCTGCAACTACTTCGTCTACTTCACGCACCCGCTGGGCGAGCACCAGTCGCAGCTCGGGATGGACAAGAGCGGCACGGTGCAGAACCAGGGCGCGAAGCACGTCAACGGGGAGCAGCCCAACAACTACGGGACGATCCAGGGCTCGCGCAACGTCGACATCCCGCCGGGAATGGACGCGCGCGGCGCCAAGGCCCCGCCCGACGGGAGCATGGGCCCGCCCGGCGAGCCGATCCACCGCCTCCAGGCGCCGCTCTACAACCCGGCGATCGACGCGCAGGGGAACGCCGACTGCCAGCGCGGCCAGGAGGGCTATCCGAACGGCCCGTTCGCGACCGGTGCGCGCTACGGGCCGGGCCTGCTGTCGGACAAGACCCCGGCGGGAGGCAACGCCCCGGTCACCGACCCGGACTACCCGATCCTCTCCGGCGGGACGTTCGAGTCGATCGAGAACGGCATCGACCACCTGGCGGACGTGCCATGAGCGGCGGTCGCATGTCCCCCTTCCGCGCCGGCGTCCTGACCCTCGTCCTGCTGGGCGTCTTCTCGTACTTCGGCTTCACCAAGGCCAACCCGTTCGCCGACCCGTACGAGTTCGAGGCCGTCTTCCGCACCGCCAGCAACCTGCAGCCGAACTCCCCGGTTCGGATCGCGGGCATCGACATCGGCAAGGTCAAGAGCGTCGAGGCGGTGGACGGCGGCACGCGCGCCGCGCGCGTGACGATGGAGGTCGAGGACAAGGGCCTGCCGATCCACGAGGACGCGCAGCTGAAGATCCGCCCGCGCATCTTCCTCGAGGGCAACTTCTTCGTGGACCTGCAGCCCGGCTCGCCCTCGTCCCCCGAGCTCGAGGACGGCGGCACGATCCCGATGCAGCAGACCGCGGCGCCGGTGCAGTTCGGCGACGTGCTGAACGCGCTGCAGAGCGACACGCGCGAGGACCTGAAGACGTTCCTCGAGGAGTACGGCGGGAAGGGGCTCGCGAACGGCGGCGCCGCGGGCTTCCGGGAGTCGATCCAGTACTGGGAGGACGCCTACCGGAACAGCGCGCTCGCGAACGACGCCACGCTCGGG
>JBKGUS010000526.1:0-6117 GCA_046462295.1 Thermoleophilaceae bacterium
GAGCAGCTCGACCTGCGCGCGTGGGCGCGCGACGCGCTGGCGCTCGCGCTGCCGGCTCAGATCGTCTGCAGCGAGGACTGCCTCGGGCTCTGCTCCGTCTGCGGCGAGAACCTCAACCGGGCGAGGGCGGGGCACGGGCACGAGCCGGAGCCCGACCCGCGCTGGGCCGCCCTGCGCGAGCTCAAGCTGGAATGAACGGAGTCCGCGCGCAGCCGGCCTAGCCGGCTGCTTGCGGCTCGGGGCGCCCGCCGAGGCGGCCGCGGCCGTGCCGCAAGCGGCCGGCTAGGCCGGGTGCGGCCGGACTCCGCTCATTCCAGCTTGAGCTCGCGCAGGGCGGCCCAGCGCGGGTCGGGCTCGCGCTCGTGCCCGTGCTCCGGCCCCGCGCGGTTGAGGTTCTCGCCGCAGACGGAGCAGAGCCCGAGGCAGTCCCCGCTGCAGACGATCTGAGCCGGCAGCGCGAGCGCCAGCGCGTCGCGCGCCCACGCGCGCAGGTCGAGCTGCTCCTCCTCGAGGTAGGGGGACTCGAGCTCCTCGCCGCCGCCCGGCTGGTCGATCTCGCGGGCGTCGACGTCGATCTCGTGCCCGGCGCGCTCGAGACAGCGCATGCAGGGGCCCTCGAGCGCGGTGTCGAAGCGCAGCCGCAGCGAGTACCCGGTCGTGGTGTGCGAGACGTCGAGGGTCGCGCTCACCGAGCCGCCCGGCACCGCGTAACGCTGGCCGCCGAAGTCGAAGCCGTCTACGCCGACCTCGAGGCCGAGCCGGCGCCCCTCGCCGGAGGACAGGCCGAGCCTGCCGAGGTCGAAGATGTCGGTGAGCCCGCCCATCGTTCGAGGTTAGCGCTCACGTATCCCCTCCCAGGGGCTCCAGCCTCCGCATCAGCTCGTCCACGGACGGGCGCAGCTCGGGCGCCGGGTCGAGGCATGCGGCCACCAGGTCGGCCAGCTCGCGCGGCAGCGGGCGGAACTCGTCGATCCGCCGCGCTGTCGCCGTGAGCTGCGGGTAGTCGCCCTCGTCGAGCGACTCGCTGCCGGACTCGCCGTAGTCGAGATCGCCGTCGTCCTCGTCCGGCGCATCGGGATCGTCGAAGGCCGGCTCGCCGGTGGCCGCCTCGAACAGGACCACGCCGATCCCCCACACGTCGGCCGCGGGCCCGAGCTCGCCGCCGCGCGCCTGCTCCGGCGAGAGGTAGTAGTGCGTGCCGATGCCCGCGTGCGCCGGTCCGGGCGGACGCGCGACGCTGAGATCGATCAGCTTCGCCCTGCCGCACTCGGCGATCACGTTCGAGGGCTTGAGGTCGAGGTGGAGGATCCCGTGGCCGTGCAGGTAGCGGATCGCCGAGCAGAGGTGGAGGCCGAGCTGGGCGAGCTCCTGGGCCGAGAGCTCCGCCTCGCGATCGACCATGTGCCCGACGGTCTCGCCCGTCAGCGTCTCCATCACGACCATCGGCAACGGCTCCTCTGCCACCTCGTAGGCGCGCACGATGTGCGGGTGTGTGAGCCGCTGAAGGAGACGTCCTTCCTCCAGCAGCCGGGTCTTCGCGCCGTCGCGGTCGAGCCGGTCCGGCCTGACGGCCTTGATCACGCAGCGACAGGCCCGCTCCTCGCTCCAGACGTCGTACACGTCGAGGTCGCGACCCCGGCGCAGCAGCTCGAGGGTGCGGTAGCCGGGCGCGTTCACGCAGCCGCCGGCTCCGCCGCATCGTGCAGCGCCCACAGCTGCGCGTACCGGCCGCCGACGGCCACGAGCTCCTCGTGGCTCCCCTGCTCGGCCACGGTCCCGCCCTCCAGCACGAGGATCTGGTCGGCGTCGCGCACCGTCAGCAGGTCGTGGGAGATGACGAGCGTGGTGCGGTCGCGCATCAGCCGGCCGAGTGGCTCCATCAGGGCGGCGCGGGCCTCGGCGTCGAGCCCGGTCGAGGGCTCGTCGAGCACCAGGACCGGCGCGTCGGCGAGCAGGGCGCGTGCGATCGCGATGCGCTGGCGCTGGCCGCCCGAGAGCCGGCGCCCGCGCTCGCCCAGGTCCGTGTCGTAGCCGTGCGGCAGCGCCTCGATGAAGCCGGCGGCGCCCGCGGCCTCGGCGGCGGCGCGGATCTCCGCCTCGCTCGCGTCGGGGCGCGCGAAGGCGATGTTGTCGCGCACCGTGCCGTGAAGCACGAGCGTCTCCTGAAGCAGGATCGCCACGTTGCGCCGCAGCGAGGCCAGCTCCACGTCGCGAAGGTCGTGGCCGTCGAGACGGACCATCCCGTGCCCGGGATCGTAGAAGCGCAGCAGGAGCTTGGCGAGCGTCGTCTTGCCGGACCCGGAGGGGCCCACCAGGGCGACCGTCTGACCGGGCTCGGCGCCCAGGCTCACGTCCCGCAGCGCCGGCACGGCGGCGCCGGGATAGGTGAACGTCACGTCGTCGAGCTCGATCACGCCGCGGGCCCGCGGGACGTGCACGGCGCCGGGCCGGTCGACGATGCGCGGCTCCTCGTCGAGCAGCTCGATCACGCGCTCGGCGCCCGCCGCGGCCTTGAAGATCGTGTTGGACAGCGAGCTCAGGTCGCGCACCGGGCCGTAGAGCTGGGTCAGGTACGTGATGAACACGAGCAGCCCGCCGATGGTGAGGTCTCCGCTCGTGACCGCGACGGTGCCCAGCACGATCACGAACATCACGCCGAGCAGCTCGATCAGGTCCACCAGTGGCGTGAACAGACCCCGGATTCGCGTGGAGGCCAGCTCGGCCTCGATGATCCCCTCGTTCTCGCGCTCGAAGCGCTCGAGCTCGGCGTCCTGCCGGTTCGAGGCCTGGACCAGCACCTGGTTGGCGAGGCTCTCCTCGGCGACGGCGCTCAGCGAGCCGGACCGGCGCCGTTTCTCACGCGAGGCGTGCTTGATGAGCCGCGAGAAGCGGCGCGCGACGTAGAGGAAGAGCGGGGTGACCACGATCGCCACGAGCGCCAGGCGCCAGTCGAGGTAGATCAGGGCGCCGGTGAAGAAGACGATGCGCAGCAGCGCGGAAAGGCCGTCGGCGACCCCAGCGAGGACGAAGCTCTCGATCGCCTGGACGTCCCCGGTGAGGCGGGCGATGACGTCGCCGAGGCGGCGCCGGTCGAGCACGTCGAGCGAGAGCTTCTGCACGTGCGAGAAGAGGCGGCGGCGCATGCGCTGCAGGAAGCGCTCGCCGAGCCAGGTCGCGAGGTAGTCGTCGGCGAACGAGATCAGCCCGCTCGCGATCGTGAAGCCGATGTAGAGCGCGACGATCCAGACGAGCGGCTCGAGCTCGCCCGGCACGAGCACCTCGTCGACCACGAGCTTGAACATCCAGATCTCGGCGGTCTCGATCGCCGCGCCGAGGGCGATCAGGAGGAGGCCGACCGGGATCCACCTCCGATACGGCCGCGCGTCGGGCCAGAAGCGGCGGAAGATCTCCCGAACGGGCACGGGCGGCGCCTCGGAGACGAGGGCGCCGTCGCCGGAAGGGACGAGAAGGCCGTGGATGCGATCGCGGAGGCGGTTCATGGGACAGACATGGAGACGGCCCCGGGCGGGGCCGTCTCCGGGGACACTCCGGAAGGGCTGGGCTCAGCCGCGGCCCGTCCGGGTCCGGGTGCGGGTCCCGCCGCGACGGCGGCGGCGCCCTCCGCGGCGCCTGCGGCCGGTGCGGGTGCGGGTCCGCGTGCTCGCGGCGCCTGCCCGTGCGGCTGGCTGTGTTGCCCTGAATGCCATCTCGAACCTCCTGTCTCGTCGACTCGATTTCGCGGTCGAGGACAGCTTTGCCCGGCGGGCGTCAGCCGAGGGCGAGGGGGCGGTAAGAGCTTTCTCATGGCGGGGACAGGGCTTGGTAAAGACGTATGCGGCGAGCCGAGCAGGGAAACGGCCCCGCCGGGAGCGGGGCCGTTTCCCCGGTGCCGTTTCGGCTAGGTGTTGCTCCGGCGGCGACGCCGGCGACGGCGCCTGCGGCGACGCCGGGCGCTGTTGGTGTTGCTGTTGGTGCCCGCCGCGTTTGCGCGAGCCGCGGGAAAGGTGGCCTTGAAAGCCATCTCACTACCTCCAATGGGGGTTGCCTTGCTTGACGATCAAGACTGTGCCCGCCCGCCATGAGGCGACGCTGAGCCGCGCATTAATTCGTTCTCATGAAACGGACGCGCGGCATGGGGCCGCGCCCGAGGCGCCTAGCCGCGCTCGATCAGCTCCACGCGGTAACCGTCCGGGTCGCGCACGAAGCAGATCCGCGGCCCCTCGGTGCGGCCGCCGGGCCGGTAGGGCGGCTTCTCCGGCTCGATGCCATCGGCCGCCAGCCCCTCGAGCGTGCCCTCGAGGTCCTCGACGCCAAGTGCGATGTGGTTGTAGCCCGTGCCGAGGTCGTACGAGTCGACGCCGTGGTTGTAGGTCAGCTCGAGCACCGGATCCTCGCCCGGCAGCTGCATGAACACGTTGATCGCCTCGTCGCCGATCGGCATGCGGCGCGCCTCGGTGAAGCCGAGCTTCTCGTAGAACGAGACGGAGCGGTCGATGTCGCCGATTCGGTAGCAGGTGTGCAGGTAGGAGGGCATGGCCGACAGGCTAGTCGTAGTAGTCGCCCGCGAACTCGGTGTACACGTGCTCGGTGGTGTTCAGCCCGGTCGGGGCATCGAGCGCGCCGGCGGCGAAGCTGATCGTCTCCCTGTCCGGCGCATCCCAGAAGAGGCTCGAGCCGCACTCGGAGCAGAAGCCCCGGCGCGCGTGAGTGACGCTCTCGGGGCTGTCGATCCAGCGCAGGGCGCCGTCGTCGAAAATGCGGACGTCCTCGCGCCGGGCGGAGCTGGCGGCCCACACGTGCCCTGCCCAGCGGCGGCACTCACCGCAGTGGCAGTTGACAACGGCCCGCGGCCGGTCCGCCTCGAAGCGGACGGCCCCGCAGAGACAGCGCCCGGTGACTGAGTCCATCCCCTGCGCAGTCGGCCGAGCCGCCTGGTTCGGGCCTCAGCCGACCTCGGCCTCTTCGTGCTCGCGGCCCTGCAGCCGGTCGCGGCCGCGCTGGACCGCGGCGATGAACTTCGTGAGGTTGACCTCGAGCGTGTTGAGGATGTCGTCCGCGTAGTCCTCCGCCCCCAGGCGGATCTCACGCTCGCGTGCGCGGGCGTCCTCGATGATCTCCTCGGCCTGGCGCTCGGCCTGCTTCACGACCTCCTCCTCGGAGATCAGCCGGAGCTGCTCGTCGCGCGCCTCCTTGATGATCCGCTCCGCCTCGCGCTTCGCTTCGGCGAGCATCTCCTGGCGCTCCTTGACGATCCAGCGCGCCTGCTTGATCTCCTCGGGGATCGTGGCGCGCATCTGGTCGAGGATGTCGTAGACCTCCTCCTTGTCCACGCGCACCTGATCCGTCAAGGGGACGGGCTTGGCGTTGTGAATCGTGTCGTCGAGCTTGTCGATTAGGACGAGGACGTCCATGCGCGGTTCCTCATTTCCCTACCGCTTCAATTCTTCCTGCAATCGCGCGGCCACGCGGTCCGGTACCAGGCCGCTGATGTCACCGCCGAACATCGCGAGCTCCTTCACTCCGCTCGAGCGCAAGAAGCTGTACTGCGGAGCGGACATCATGTAGATGCTCTCGATGTCGGGCGCCATCTTCCGGTTGAGCTGGTTCATCTCGAACTCGTACTCGAAGTCCGAGATCGCCCGAAGCCCCTTGACGATGGCCTTGGCCCCATGCTCACGGGCGAAGTCGACGAGCAGCGTATCAAAGGGTTTTACCTGCACATTGTCGTATTCCGCCACCTCCGCCTCGATGAAGGCGACGCGCTCCTCGGCGCTGAACACGGTCTTCTGCTTGCGCACCGGCAGGTTCACGACGCCGACGATGACATGCTCGAACACCTTCGCGGTGCGCCCGATGATGTCGAGGTGGCCGAACGTGATCGGGTCGTACGACCCGGGACAGACGGCCGTGCCGCCGTTGCGCTCAGCGGGCATGTATCGCGATCCGGGTGTCGCCGTAGGTCCGCTCGGTGACGAGCGGGAAGGGAAGCTCCAGCGGGTTGCGCTTGTCTGATTCGGTCACGATTCGGGCCTGCTCTGAGGTCAGCGCCGGCAGGCCCTCCGCGAGCGGCCCGGCCAAGCGAGACGCAGAATCATATGGCGGGTCGCAGAACACGAG
>JBKGUS010000527.1:0-14562 GCA_046462295.1 Thermoleophilaceae bacterium
GGACGCGCGCGCCGCGCGTCCTCGACGACCTCCTCACCGGCCGCATCTGGATCGGCCTCATCGGGGTGCTGCTCGCGG
This sequence comes from Thermoleophilaceae bacterium, assembly GCA_046462295.1. Classification (GTDB taxonomy): domain Bacteria; phylum Actinomycetota; class Thermoleophilia; order Solirubrobacterales; family Thermoleophilaceae; genus JACVRW01. The sequence continues at coordinate 79 of JBKGUS010000527.1, forward strand.
GAATCGTCTTCTTCAACGTCGACCTGCTCCAGATGAACCGCGAGATCACGCAGATGGCCGACAAGGCCGCGCAGATCAAGCGCGAGAACGACCGCCTCCGCCACGACTACGCCCGGCTCGCGAGCAGCGAGCGCATCCAGGAGGCGGCCGCGGCACTCGGCCTCGTCTACCCGGCGGCGGGCGAGGTCCGCTACCTCGAGTCCGAGCCGAAGCTCGACGCGCACAACGCCTCCAAGCGAATCATCGCGCCCTCCGAGGCGGTCACGCCGGAGCCAATCGCCCCGCCAACCACCACGACGACCCCGGTCACGCCCGCCACGACCACCGCCCCGCTCGAATGACACCGTACGCTCACGCGCACCGCGCGCTCGCCGTCCCGAGATGAGGCTGGTCGAGCGGCGGATCGGGCTTCTCTTCGCCCTCTTCCTGTTGCTGCTCGGCGCCGCGACGGCGCGCGCGGCGTGGCTCGGCACCGTCAAGTCGGGCTCGCTGGGCGACCGCGCGGTGCAGCAGCAGATCGAGGAGCTCAAGGTTCCGGCTCCGCGCGGGACGATCATGGATCGCCGCGGCGTCGACCTGGCCGTGTCGGAGGACGCGATCACCGTCTTCGCCCACCCGATCCTGGTTGACGACCCGGCCGCCGTGGCGGCGAAGCTCGCTCCGCTCATCGGCCGCCCCGACGAGGAGCTGCTGAAGAAGCTGAGCGACCGCGACGTGACCTACGTGGTCCTGCGCCGCAGGATGGACGCCTCGCTCGGCCAAAAGGTCGAGGACCTCGGAATCGAGGGCATCGACACCGTGGTCGAGCCGAAGCGCAGCTACCCGCAGGGGCATCTGGCGGCGCAGGTGCTCGGAATGGTGGGGGACGAGGGTGAGGGGCTGTCGGGGCTCGAGTACCTCCACGAGGAGACGCTCGGCGGCGACGACGGCCACCGCACGCTCGTGAAGGACGCGCTGGGCGAGCCGGTCAGCCTGATCGAGACCGATCGGGCCGAGCCGGGCGAGGATCTGCGGCTGACGCTCGACTCGGCGATCCAGGAGCGCGTGGAGGCCGTGCTGGCGGAGGTGGGCCAGACCTACCAGCCCGCCGGCGCCACGGCGCTCGTGATGGACCCGCGCAGCGGCGCGATCCTCGCGCTCGCGAACTGGCCGCGCGTGGACGCCAACAACGTGGCCGGCTCGCCCGCCTACGCGAGCCAGAACCGCGCGATCCAGTTCAACTACGAGCCGGGCTCGACCTTCAAGGCGTTCACGGTGGCCGGCGCGCTCGAGGAGGGCCTGATCGAGCCGCACACCCCGTTCCAGGTGCCGCCGACGATCCAGGTGGCCGACCGCGAGATCGGCGAGGCGCACGACGGCGGGGGCGGCACGCTGACGACGGCGGACATCCTGGCCCGCTCGTCCAACGTGGGGACCGTGATGATCGGCCTGAAGCTCGGCGCCACGCACTTCGACCGCTGGGTGCGGCGGTTCGGGTTCTCGAAGCCGACCGGCGTGGACCTGCCGGGCGAGAACCAGGGGATCGTGCTCGACGTGGAGGACTACTCCGGCTCGTCGATCGGGAACATGCCGATCGGGCAGGGCATCTCGGTGACGCCGATACAGATGGCGTCGGCGTTCACGGCGATCGCGAACGACGGGATCAAGCGCCGCCCCTACATCGTGGCGGGCGACGGGTCGCCCGGGAAGCGCGTGCTGTCGAAGAGCACGGCGGACCAGGTGTCGCGGATGCTCGAGGGCGTGCTGGCGGCGGGCGGCACGGCGGCCGAGGCGTCGGTCGAGGGCTACACGCTCGCCGGCAAGACGGGTACGGCCGAGAAGGCCGAGAACGGGACCTACTCGAAGACGGACTTCGTGGCCTCGTTCATCGGCTACGCGCCGGCGCGCAACCCGCAGCTGCTGGTGTCGGTGATGGTCGACGAGCCGCGCGGCGACATCTACGGCGGCACCGTGGCGGCGCCGGCCTTCGAGCGCATCATGGAGTTCGCGCTGCCGTACCTGAAGATCCCGCCGCAGTAGGAGGGTCAGTCCCCTTGAGTTGGGTCCGGCTCCGCCAGCGCCCGCAGCGCCCCGCGCATCCGTCCCTGCGCCAGCCGCAGCTCCTCGAACGCCCGCTCCGCCGCGAAGGCCGCGCCCTCCACCTCGGAGAGGCGACTCTCCAGCTCGCTCCGGCGGCGCTCCTCCTCGCCGAGCTGCTCGCGCAGCTCGCGCTCGGTCATCGCCGCACGCTCGCGCTCGCGCTCGGCCTCGTCGCGCATCTCGCGGAGCGCCCGGCGAGCCTGCTCGGCCCGCTCGTCGGCAGCGCGCTCGGGGATATGAGGAGGCCGCCGGTATCCTGCAGCGCGCACGCATGACCCTTCGAGACCTGATGGGGAATGACGCCCCGGACGTCGAGGTCTCGGGGCTCGCATACTCGAGCCGGAGCGTCGTCCCGGGCACGCTGTTCTTCTGCGTACCGGGCTTCCGGGCCGACGGCCATGACTTCGCCCCCGACGCGGTCGCCCGCGGGGCGGTCGCGCTCGTCTGCCAGCGGCCGCTGGGGCTCGGCGTGCCCGAGGTGATCGTCGACGACGTGCGCGCCGCCATGGGCCCGGCTGCGGCCCGGTTCCACGGCGACCCGACGGCCGAGCTCGAGGTCGTCGGGGTGACCGGCACCAACGGGAAGACCACGACCGCGTTCCTCGTGCGGCACCTGCTCGAGGCGGGCGGGCGCCAGACCGGCCTGCTCGGCACGGTCAAGCGCGTCGTGGGGGGAGTGGAGGAGGAGGTCGAGCGCACCACGCCGGAGGCGATCGACCTGCAGGCCACCTTCCGCGCGATGCTCGACGGCGGCGACCGGGCCTGCGCGATGGAGGTGTCGTCGCACGCGCTGGAGCTGGGCCGCGTTGCGGGCATCCGCTTCGCATGCCGGATCTTCACCAACCTGACCCAGGACCACCTCGACTTCCACGAGACGATGGACGCCTATTTCGCCGCCAAGCGGCGGCTGTTCGAGGAGCCGGGCTTGTCGGTGGTGAACATCGACGACGAGTACGGACGCCGGATCGCCGGCGAGGTCGAGTGCGTGACGTTCGGCGTGGAGCGCGAGGCCGACTACCGCGCCCGCGACGTCAAGTTCGACCTGATGGGGTCCCGCTTCGTCTGCGAGACGCCCCATGGCGAGCTGGAGCTCAGCTCGCCGCTTCCGGGGCTCTTCAACGTGCAGAACGTGCTCGCCGCGGTCGCGGCGGCACGCTCGCTCGGCGTGGCGGCCGAGGCGATCGCCGCCGCGCTGCCGGAGTTCGGGCGCGTGCCGGGCCGCTTCGAGCCGGTGGACGAGGGCCAGGACTTCGGCGTGCTCGTGGACTATGCGCACACTCCTGAGGCGCTCGAGAACGTGCTGGCCGCGGCACGGGAGGTCACGCGAGGCCGCCTCCACGTTGTGTTCGGCGCGGGTGGCGACCGCGACCGCGGCAAGCGCCCCCTGATGGGCGAGGCCGCGCGCCGGCTGGCCGACCGCGTGCTGGTGACCTCCGACAACCCGCGCAGCGAGGAGCCCGAGTCGATCGTCGACGCGATCCTGAAGGGCGCCGGCCCGGACGCGGAGCGCGAGACGGACCGCCGCCGGGCGATCGCGCGCGCCATCGAGACCGCCAAGGCCGGCGACGTCGTGGTGATCGCCGGCAAGGGCCATGAACAGGGTCAAGAGTTCGAGAACGGCAGGAAGGAGCCGTTCGACGACTGCAGTGTCGCGCGTGACGCCCTGCGGGAGCGCGCCGCCCGAGAGCGCGGCGCGCGCGGGGAGCCCGTCGGATGACAGGTGCGCGCAGCGCTCAGGGCGCGGCTCGGAGCACGCACGTGAGCCGCCCATGATCGACCTCTCCGCCGCCCGCCTCGCGGCCGCCGCCGGCGGCGAGCTCGCCGCCGGCGACCCCGAGCGCGCCGGCCCGGAGCGAGCCGTCATCGACTCTCGCGCGGTGCAGCCCGGCGACCTCTTCGTCGGCCTGCGGGGCGCCGCCGCCGACGGGGGCGCCTACGCCGCCGCAGCGCTCGAGGCGGGCGCCTGGGGAGCCGTCGTCGGGCGCGAGCACCGAGACGACGCGCTGCAGGCCGTGGAGGGCACCGTCGGCCACTCGGCCTGCAGCGGCGCCGCCGTGATCGCCGTCGAGGAGCCGCTCCGGGCGCTCCACTCCCTCGCCCGGGCGTGGCGCCGCGAGCTGGGGGCCAAGGTCGTCGGCGTGACCGGATCGACCGGCAAGACCTCAACCAAGGACATCCTCGCGGCGCTGCTCGGCACACGGCTCGTCACGCATGCGAGCCGGGAGAACTGGAACACCGAGATCGGGCTTCCGCTCACGATCCTCGAGACACCGCGCGGCACGGAGGCGCTCGTCCTCGAGATGGCCATGCGCGGCGAGGGGCAGATCGCAGAGCTCGTCGCGGTGGCCGAGCCGGACGTGGGCGTGATCGTGAACGTCGGCCCGGTCCACCTCGAGCTGCTCGGCACCGTGGAGCGGGTGGCGGCTGCGAAGGCCGAGCTGATCCGCGACCTTCGCCCCGGCTCCGCCTGCGTCGTCCCCGCCAGCGAGCCGCTGCTCGAGGCCCACCTGCGCCGGCAGGAGCTCGACACCTGGACCTTCGGCCCGGGCGGCCAGGTCCGCCTCCTGGCCTACGACGAGGGCCGCGCTGAGATCGAGGCCCGCGACGAGATCGTCCAGCTCCAGCTGCCCTATTCGGAGCCGCACAACCTGCTCAACACGCTCGCCGCGGTGGGCGCCGCGCGGGCGCTCGAGGTGCCGGTCGGCGGCCGCGTGGAGGTGCGCTTCTCCTCGCTCCGGGGCGAGGTGGTCGAGCTGCCCGGGAGCGTGACCGTGGTGAACGACTGCTACAACGCCAACCCGATGTCCATGCGGGCGGCCCTGGATCACCTCGCGGCGAGCGCTGCGGAGCGGCGCATCGCCGTGCTTGGGACCATGGCTGAGCTCGGGCCGGAATCGGACCGGTATCACCGCGAGATCGGCGCGCACGCGGCGGCCCTCGGGATCGACGTGCTGGTCCCGGTCGCCGAGGAGGCGCTGCCGTACACGGAGGGCTTCGACGGCGAGACCCACCCGGTGGCGAGCCCGGAGGAGGCGGGGGCGCTGCTCGAGGAGCTGGCCCGCCCGGGCGACAGGGTGCTGATCAAGGGCTCGCGCTCCGTGGGCCTCGAGCGGGTGCTCGCCTAGACCCGCATGCTCGGCGAGGTCCTCATCGGGGGCATGGCCTCCCTGCTCATATGCGTGTTCCTCGGCCCGCGCTTCATCGAGTACCTGCGCCTGAAGGAGTTCGGCCAGCACATCCGCGAGGAGGGGCCCGAAGGGCACCACGGCAAGGCCGGCACGCCGACGATGGGCGGGCTGGCGATCTTCCTGGCCGTCTGCGTGCCGTTCCTGATCCTGTCCGAGTACCGAGCGGCCAGCCTGGCCGTGCTCGCCACCGCGCTCGCCATGGCGGCGCTGGGCTTCGTCGACGACATGACGAAGCTGCGCAAGCGCCGCTCGCTCGGCGTCTCGGGCCGGACCAAGCTGGTCGTGCAGGCGCTGACCGCGATCGGGCTCTGGCTGATGGTGACCGAGTACCTCGAGTACCAGGACACGCTCCAGCTGCGCGTGGTGGACGCAACGGTCGACCTGGGCGTCGCCTACCCGGCGCTGATCTTCCTCGTGCTGGCCGGGGCCACAAACGGCGTGAACCTCACTGACGGACTCGATGGGCTGGCCGCCGGCTGCGCGGCGATCGTCTTCCTGACCTTCACGGCGATGACCTTCATCACGGGCCGGACCGACGTGCAGCTCGACCTGGCACTGCTGTGTGCTTGCCTGGTGGGCGCCTGCGTGGGCTTCCTGTGGTTCAACTCGTTCCCGGCGTCGGTGTTCATGGGCGACACCGGGTCGCTCGGCCTGGGCGGGGCGATCGCCGGGCTGGCGGTGATCACCAAGACCGAGGTGCTGCTGATCCTGCTCGGCGGCATCTTCGTGATCGAGGCGCTCTCGGTCGCCGTCCAGGTCGTCTCGTTCCAGCGCTTCCGCAAGCGCATCTTCCTGATGGCGCCGATCCACCACCACTTCGAGCTGCTGGGCTGGTCGGAGACCAAGATCATCCTGCGCTTCTGGATCGTGGCCGCCATCTGCGCGGCGATCGGATTCACGCTCTACCAGCAGTCGATCACGCCTTGAGACCTCCACTCCCCGCCGGCCCATTTCTCGTGGTCGGGCTGGCCCGGTCGGGCGTGTCAGCCGCACGCATGCTGGAGCCGCACGGCCGGGTGGTCGGCACGGACTCGGGCCGGCCGAACGTCCCGGAGGGCATCGAGGCGCATCTGGGCGTGGACGGCGTCGAGCTGCTCGACCGGGTGGCCTGCGTCGTCAAGAGCCCTGGCGTGCCGAACGAGGCGCCGGCGATCGTCGCGGCCCGCGAGCGCGGGCTGCCCGTGCTGGGCGAGCTGGAGCTGGCCTGGCGGCTCCTGCCGCAGCGCTTCGTGGCGGTCACCGGCACCAACGGCAAGACCACCACGGCCGAGCTGCTCGGCTCGATCTGGCGCGAGGCCAGGCGGCCCGTCGCGGTGGCCGGGAACGTCGGCACTCCGCTTGCCTCGCTGGTCGGGGCGCTCGAGGCGGACGCCACCGTGGTCTGCGAGGTGTCGAGCTTCCAGGCCGAGGACTCGGTCGAGTTCGCGCCCGATACCGGGCTGCTCCTCAACCTGAGCGAGGACCACCTCGACCGGCACGGGAGCTTCGAGGCCTATCGCAACGCCAAGCTGCGCATGTTTGCGCGGCAGCGGCCGGAGCAGGTGGCGGTGGCTCCGCCCGGCTTCGAACTGCCGGGGGAGGGACGGAGGATCTCGTTCGGCGATCCCGCCGAGCTGCCGCTGCCGGCTGAGGAGATCCACCTGCGCGGGCCGCACAACCTCGAGAACGCGATGGGGGCGTCCGCGGCGGCGCTCGCGAGCGGCGTTCCCGCCGAGGCCGTGGCCGGCGCCCTGCGGACGTTCGCCGGCGTGCCGCACCGCCTCGAGGAGGTGGCCGAGGTCGGCGGCGTCCTGTGGGTGAACGACTCGAAGGCCACCAACGTGTCGGCGGCGGCGCGCGGGATCGAGTCCTTCGAGGGCGGCGTGCACGCGATCCTGGGCGGCAGCCTCAAGGGCGGCGGGTTCGAGGGTTTGCGCGAGCCGGTCACGGCGCGCTGCCGCGCCTGCTACCTGATCGGCGCGGCGGCCGAGCGGCTGGCCGCCGACCTCGAGCCCACGGGCGTGCCGCTGCTGCGCTGCGGGGACCTCGACTCGGCCGTGCGCGAGGCCTCGGCGGCCGCTCGGCCCGGCGAGGTGGTGCTGCTCTCACCGGCCTGCGCGAGCTACGACCAGTTCCGCGACTACGAGGAGCGCGGCGACCGCTTCCGCTCGCTCGTGCCGTCTGAATGAATCAGGCCCCGCGCGTCGAATAAAGGCCGGATGAGACGGTCCGCTCGCGCGCACGGCGCGCTCGCCTCACGGCGTTCGTCCGCCGCCGCCGACCGGCCCCCCAAGAAGCGACCGGTCGAGTACTCGATCCTCTACACCGCCACGCTCTGCCTCCTGGCGGGCGGCGCCGTGATGGTCTACTCGGCGAGCTCGGCGGAGTCGCTGCTGAGCGGAACCGGCGACCCGTCCTACTACCTGAAGCGCTACGTCATGTTCGGCCTGATCGGGCTGGCCGTGATGCACCTGGCGTCGCGCCACGGGCTCGCCGCGATCCGCGCGATCACGCCTGTCTTCTTGGTGGCGTCGTTCTTCCTGACGATCCTCGTGATGCTGCCGGGGTTCGGCGTCAAGGTGAACGGCGCAACGCGGTGGCTCGGCTTCGGCCCGCTGCAGTTCCAGCCATCGGAGCTGCTGAAGGTGGCGCTCGTGTTCTACGCGGCGCAGGTGCTGGCCGCGCGGCCACGCGCCACCAAGACGCTCGGCGGGCTTGTCAAGCCGCTGCTGATCGTGGTGGGCGTGGCGTTCCTGCTGCTGCTGAAGCAGCCGGACATGGGCACCGCGATGACGATCTGCTTCGCGCTCGGCGCCCTGCTGATCGCCGCCGGCACGCCGATGCGGCTGCTGGGCGGCATCTTCGGGGTGCTGGCGGGCCTGGCAACGCTGATGGCGCTGGTGGAGCCCTACCGGCGCGAGCGGCTCACCTCGTTCCTGGACCCCTTCTCGGACGCCGGCGACAGCGGGTTCCAGGCGGTCCAGGCACTCACGGCGATCGGCTCGGGCGGGTTCTTCGGCGTGGGCCTGGGAGAGTCAGTGCAGAAGATCTTCTACCTGCCCGAGGCCCACACGGACATGATCCTGGCGATCATCGGCGAGGAGCTCGGCCTGATCGGGATCCTCGGCGTGATCGGCCTATACGGGATGATCGCCTACGCCGGCCTGCGCACGGCCAAGGCGGCGCGCGACCTGCACTCCAAGCTCCTCGCCGCAGGCGTGACCTCGCTGATCCTCTGCCAGGCCATCCTGAACTTCTTCGCCGTGATGGGGATGGCGCCGCTCACCGGGGTGCCGCTGCCGTTCCTCTCGTACGGCAGCACGAACCTGATCGTGCTGCTGGCGGCGATGGGGGTGCTGCTGAACGTGGCCTCCACGCGCGGGCGTGCGCGCCGCGCCACGGCGCGGCCACGGCTGGAGGCGATCGAGGGAGGACGCGGTGCCCAGGATCGTGATCGCGGCCGGCGGGACGGCCGGGCACGTGGTGCCCGCGCTGGCGGTCGCTGACGCCCTTCGCGCGCACGGCGCCGAGGTCGAGTTCCTGGGCGGAGAGCGGGCCGAGGCCGAGCTCGTCCCGGCCGCCGGGTATCCGCTCCACCGATTGCGGGTGGAGGGGGTCGATCGCGACAACCCGCTGAGGGCGGCGCGCGCGGTGCTGCTGGCGGGGCGCGCGACCGTGCGGGCACGGGGGCTCCTGCGCCGCCTCGCGCCCGGCGCCGTCCTGGGAGGGGGCGGCTACGTGGCCGGACCGGTCGGGCTCGCGGCGCGCAGCCTCGGGATTCCGGTCGTGCTCGCCGAGGCGGACAGCCACCTGGGGATGACGAACCGCTTGCTGGCGCCGCTCGCGCGGCGAGTCTTCCTGGCGTTTCCGATCGAAGGGCGGGAGGGGCCGCGCTGGGAGGTGAGCGGGCGGCCGGTTCCGGCGGGCACGGGCGCCGCCGACCGGGCTGCGGCGCGCGAGCGCTTCGGGATCGCTCCCAGCGAGGCGTGCGTGCTGGTGTTCGGAGGCTCGCTGGGGGCGCGGCGGCTGAACGACGCGACGCTCGAGGCCTTCGGCACGGGGGCCCCCGGTGCCGTGCTGCACGCCTCGGGCCGGCGCGACCACGACGACCTGCGCCGCCGACTCGACCAGCTCGGCTCGCCGCCGCACTACCACCTGTACCCGTACATCGAGCCGTTCGCGGACGCGCTGGCGGCGGCCGACCTGGCCGTGGCCCGGGCGGGCGGCGGGGTGCAGGAGCTGCTGGTGGCGGGGCTGCCGACGGTGCTCGTTCCGTACCCCCACGCCACGGCCGACCACCAGACGAAGAACGCTCGCTGGGCCGAGGCCGTGGGGGCGGCGGTCGTGGTGCCCGACGACGAGCTGGACGGGCCGCGACTGGCGCGCGAGGTGGCGGCGCTGCTGGGCGCGCCGCAGCGAATGGCGGAGATGGCGAACGCGGCGGTCGCGGCGGCACGACCCGACGCGGCCGAGCGGATCGCCGGCGAGCTGCTGCGGCTGGCGGGCTAGCGAGGACTACGCTGCCCGCGGTGTACGCAGAGCCCTCCTCGAACCTGCCCTTCGAGGGCCGCAGCCTGCACTTCGTTGGCATCGGCGGGGCGGGCATGAGCGGGCTGGCGCTGGTGTCGAAGGCGCTGGGCGCGCGGGTCACGGGGTCCGACCGCGCCGAGTCGCCGTACTGCGAGCGCCTCCGTGCCGCCGGCATCGAGCCCGTCATCGGCCACGACGCCACCAACTACCCGCCCGGGGCCGAGCTGGTCGTCTCGACCGCGATCCCCGATGACAACCCCGAGCTGTCGGCGGCCCGCGCCGCCGGCGCCCACGTCCTCCACCGCGGCGACCTACTCGGCGAGCTGTCGCGCATGAAGCGCACGATCGCCGTGAGCGGCACGCACGGGAAGACCACCACGGCGTCGATGGCCGCCCACGTACTGCGCGAGACCGGCCGCGACCCCGCCTTCCTGATCGGCGGCGAGCTGCGCTCCGCCGGCACCAACGCGGACTGGGGAGAGGGGGCGTGGGCGGTGATCGAGGCGGACGAGTCCGACCGGTCGTTCCTCAAGCTGTACCGGCCGGTGGCGGTGGTCACGAACGTCGAGCTCGACCACCACGCCACCTACGCGAGCCTACGCGAGCTGGAGGAGGCCTTCGCGGAGTTCGCCGAGCCGGCCGAGCTGCTGATCCTAGGGCCGGGCGTGGAGCTGGACGGCCGCGGGCGGCAGGTGCGCTTCGACGTACGGGGACGGGTGGAGCTGTTTTCCGGCGGGTCGCGCTTCGACGTCCAGGGAACGGACGTGGAGCTCCGCGTTCCGGGCCGTCACAACATCCTGAACGCCCTGGCCGCGCTGGCCGCCTGCCGCGCGGCCGGGGTGGAGCCGGCCGAGGCGGCGCCGGCGCTCGCCACCTTCACCGGGGCGGCCCGCCGCTTCGAGTCCCACGGCCGCACCGCGTCCGGGGCGAGGGTCTTCGACGACTACGCCCACCATCCGACCGAGGTACGCGCCACCCTGGAGGCCGCCCGGACGCTCGCCGGCGGCGGCAAGGGACGACTCGTGGCCTGCTTCCAGCCCCACCTCTACTCCCGCACGCGCCTGCTGGCGCGCGACTTCGGCCGTGCGCTGGCGCTGGCCGACCTCGTGGTGGTGCTCGACGTGTACCCCGCGCGGGAGCGGGCCGAGGACTTCCCCGGCGTGAGCGGCCTGCTGGTGGCCCAGGCCGCGGCGGATGCCGCCGGGGGCCGGCCGGTCTGGTGGCTCCCGGCCATGGAGGACGCGGAGCGGATGCTGGCGGCCGAGCTCCGAGAGGGCGACGTCCTGCTGACGATGGGGGCCGGCGACGTGGACCGCCTAACGCGGAGGCTGACGGCGTGAGCGCGCGCCGACCGACCGTGGCCGCCGCGGAGCGGCCCCCCGCGGAGCGGCCCGGATGACCGCGCCCGCCGGAGTCGAGCGCGACTATCCGCTCGCCCGCCTCACCACCATCCGCACCGGCGGTCCCGCGGACTTCTTCGCCCGCCCGGATACCCCCGAGCGTCTCTCGGAGCTGCTCGCCTGGGCCGATGCGGAGGGGATCGCGGTAGGAGTGGTCGGCTCGGGCTCGAACCTCCTGGTAGCGGATGCCGGATTCCGAGGACTCGTGGTGAAGCTGGACGGCTCGCTCTCGACGATCGAGCAGGATGGCCCGCGCCTGCTCTGCGGCGGCGGCGCGCGCCTGCCGCAAGCCGCCGCCCGGGCCGCACGGGCCGGGCTGAGCGGCCTCGAGTTCGGGGTGAACATCCCCGGCACGGTCGGCGGGGCCGTGAAGATGAACGCGAACGCCTACGGCGGCGACCTCTCGCGGGTGCTCGAGTGGGTGGAAATCGCGACCCCTGACGGCACCGTGCGCCGCACCCCCGCCGAGCTCGGCTTCAGCTATCGGCGCTCGAACCTCGGCCCGCGCGAGATCGTGGCGCGGTCGTCGTTCGCCTTGGAGCCGGCCGAGCCGGCCGAGGTGAAGACGACCCTCGCGGAGATGCGGGCGGCGCGCAAGGCGGCGCAGCCGTCGGGGATCAAGACGTTCGGCTCGACGTTCAAGAACCCGGACGACCAGCGCGCCGAGGGCCGCAGCGCGGGAGTCCTGCTCGACCAGGCCGGCTGCCGCGGCCTCACCGTGGGAGGGGCCCGCTTCTCCGAGAAGCACGCGAACTTCGTGGAAAACCCCGGCGACGCGACAACCGCCGACGTGATCGAGCTGATGGCCGAGGGCAAGCGCCGGGTCCGCGAGCGCTTCGGGATCGAGCTCGAGGCGGAGGTGCAGTTCCTGGGCGAAGTCGACGCCTCTCCGCTCTGGAGCACATCGTGAGCAGCGGAGCCGCCAGCTGGGCCGGGCGCATCCGTTCGCTCCCGCGCCGCCCCGGCCTCGGGGTCCGCGGGCGCTCGCTGATCGCCTCGAAGCGGCTGCGGCGCCACCTGCTCCTGCTCGCCACCGGGCTCGTCGTCCTCGCCGCCGGCTACCAGTTCTGGCTGCGCGACTCCTCGCTCGTCGCAGTCGAGAAGGTGACGATCACCGGACTCACGGCCTCCGAGTCCGAGCGGGTGCGCCTCGCGCTCAGCACCGCCGCGCGCTCCATGACCACGCTGCACGTCGACCACGGGGCGCTCGAGCGCGCCGTGGCCGGCTATCCGGTCGTGCGCGACCTGGAGGTGACCACCGACTTCCCGCACGGGCTGGCCATCCACGTGGTGCAGCACGTGCCCGCCGCGATCGCGGTTGGCGCGGGCGGCCGTGTGGCCGTGGCGGGCGACGGCACCATTCTCCAGGGCGTCACAGCGGACAAGCGCCTTCCGACCGTGGAGGTTGAGGGGGCCGTCGGCGTCGAGCGGCTTCGCGACGGCACCGCGCTCGCCTCCGCCGCGATCGCGGGCGCCGCGCCCCCCGTCCTGAGGGGGCGCATCGCCGAGGTCGGCGTGGACGGCGGGCTCGGGCAGGTCGCGCAGCTGAGAGAGGGCCCCGAGGTGATCTTCGGCGACGCCACCCGCCTGCGCGCCAAGTGGGCAGCGGCGTCGCGGGTGCTCGCCGACCTCGAGGCGAGCGGGGCGAGCTACGTCGACGTGCGGATCCCGGGCCGGCCGGCCGCCGGCGGCCTTCCGGCGGAGACGATCGTCCCGGTGGCGCCCGCCGGCACGAGCCCGACGGTCCCGCCGGCCACGGGAACCGACCCGGCGGCCACGGCCGCGACCACCGATCCCACGACGAACTGGACGGCGCCCCCGGCGGACGGGACGGTCGTCCCGGTGGACGGAACGGTCCCACCAGCCACGCCGACAGCCCCGGCGCCCGGAACGGTCACCGAGACCGGCACGACCCCGCCGGCGTCCACGACGAGCCCCGCGCCCGCCACGCCCGCACCGGCGCCGTCGACGCCCGTCACGGACAGCACGGGAGCGGGAGCGGCGAAAGCGCCCGCGCCGTGAGGGGGAGGGGCGGCGCCCGCCTACGACCGCCCCGAGCACCGGCATCGGGCGCCTCGTAGAGCCTCGACCCAAGCTCGAGACTTCGCCGAACCCTCGACCTCGCATCGAGCCTCGTTGTGCACGATTTGTTGCGAGGGCGGTTGACACTTTCGGCGAAAGCCACCTACAGTGCGGTCTTTGCGACTATCGAGGAACCCTCGATGATCGCTTGAGCTTGGGCGGCAGAGAGGAACGGGACCCTCATGGACACGGGCAGCTACCTGGCGGTCATCAAGGTCGTCGGCATCGGCGGAGGCGGCACCAATGCCGTCAACCGCATGGTGGACGCGGGCCTCAAGGGGGTCGAGTTCATCGCCGTCAACACGGACGCGCAGGCGCTCCAGATGTGCGATGCCGACATCAAGCTCCAGATCGGCGACCAGCTCACCAAGGGGCTCGGCGCGGGCGCCAACCCCGAGGTCGGCTACGGCGCGGCCAACGAGAGCCGCGACGAGATCAAGGAGGCGCTGAAGGGCGCGGACATGGTCTTCGTGACCGCCGGCGAGGGCGGCGGCACCGGCACGGGCGCCGCTCCGGTGATCGCCGAGGTGTCGAAGCAGGAGGTCGGCGCGCTGACGGTCGGCGTGGTCACGAAGCCGTTCGACTTCGAGGGCTCCCAGCGCATGCGCCAGGCCGTCGAGGGGATCGACCGCCTGCGCGAGCAGGTCGACACGATGATCGTGATCCCCAACGAGAAGCTGCTGGCCGTGGTCGAGCGCCGCACGAGCATCCTCGACGCCTTCCGCGAGGCCGACGCCGTGCTCGGCCAGGGCGTCCAGGGCATCACCGACCTGATCACCACCCCCGGTCTCATCAACCTCGACTTCGCGGACGTCCGGACGATCATGGAGGACGCCGGGTCGGCGCTGATGGGCATCGGCGAGGCCTCGGGCGAGAACCGCGCCGCGGAGGCCGCCAAGAACGCCGTCTCGAGCCCGCTGCTCGAGCAGTCGGTGGAGGGCGCGATGGGCATCCTCCTCAACATCACCGGTGGCACCGACCTCGGCCTGTTCGAGGTCAATGAGGCCGCCGAGATCATCCAGGGCGCTGCCGATCAGAGCTCGAACATCATCTTCGGCGCGGTCGTCGACGACGGCATGGGGGACGGCGTGCGGGTGACCGTGATCGCCACCGGCTTCGAGAAACCGGGCCGGATGCCGCTCTTCACCGAGGACTCGACGGGCCGCCGGACCGAGCCACGGCGCCGCGACGTGAAGATGGACGAGCGCCAGCGCCGCTCGCTGGAG
>JBKGUS010000528.1:0-3929 GCA_046462295.1 Thermoleophilaceae bacterium
TCGTCCTCCTCGCCGGGCAGGATCCGCAGCAGCACCGCCTCCCCGGTCTCGAGCGCGCGGAGCGCCTGCAGGCGCACCGTCGAGTCGGCGCAGGCGCCGCCCACGAACCCCTCGACCGTCCCGTCGCCGAGCACGACCGCACGGTCGCCCGGGCGGGCGCTCGTGGGCGAGGCGCAGCGCACCACCGTCGCCTCCACGAACGCGACACCCGCCTCACGAAGCTCGGCAGCCCGGCTCACTGCGGCGGCTCCGTGGTGCCCTTCTGCATCGCCTCCCACACACGCGCCGGCGTGACCGGCATGTCCACGTGCGTCACTCCGTAGGGCTCGAGCGCGTCCACCACCGCGTTCACCACCGCCGGCGGCGAGCCAACGTTCGACGACTCGCCAACGCCCTTCGCGCCGATCGGGTGGTGTGGCGACGGCGTGACGGTCTCGCCGAGCTCCCAGTCCGGCACCTCAAGCGAGCTCGGCACGAGGTAGTCCATCAGCGACCCGCTCAGGCAGTTGCCCTGCTCGTCGAACGCGATGTGCTGCATCAGCGCGATGCCCACGCCCTCGGCAAGCCCGCCGTGGATCTGGCCCTCCACGATCGTCGGGTTGATCCGCACGCCGCAGTCGTCGACCGAGATGAAGCGCCGGAGCTTGACCTCGCCGGTGCCCGCGTCCACGTCGACGACGCAGATGTACGCGCCGTACGGAAAGGTCAGGTTGGGGGGGTTGTAGACCGCCTCGGCGTCGAGATGGCCCTCCACACCCTCCGGCAGCTCAAGCGCGCCGTGAGAGGCGAGCGCGAGCTCCTGGATCGTCTGGCCCTTCTCGGGATCGCCCTTCACGAACCAGCGGCCCTTCTCCCATTCGAGGTCGTCGGGCGACACCTCGAGTGCCGCCCCGGCGATCAGCCGCGCCTTGTCGCGGATCTTTCTTGCGACAGTCGCCGTGGCGGCCCCCGATACCGGCGTCGAGCGGCTCCCGTAGGTGCCGAGCCCGAACGGCGTCTGGTCCGTGTCGCCATGCACCACCTCCACGTCGTCCGGCGGGATTCCCAGCTCCTCGGCCACGATCTGGGCGAACGTCGTCTCGTGGCCCTGGCCCTGCGTCTTCACCGAGATGCGGAGCACCGCCTTCCCGGTGGGATGCACGCGCAGCTCGGCGCCGTCGGCCATGCCCAGGCCGGCGATGTCCATGTCCTTGCGGGGCCCGGCCCCGACCGTCTCGGTGAAGAACGACACGCCGATCCCCATCAGCTCGCCGCGCTCGCGCTTCTCGGCCTGCTCGCGCCGCAGCTCGTCGTAGCCGGCGATCCGCAGCGCCTCTTCCATCGCCTTCGGGTAGTCGCCCGAGTCGTAGGTCCATCCGGTCTTGTTGGTGTAGGGGAACTGCTCCGGCTGGATGAAGCTCTTCATCCGCAGCTCGACGGGGTCCATGTCGAGCTCGTCGGCGAGCAGGTCCACCATGCGCTCGACCAGGTAGGCCGCCTCGGTCACCCGGAACGAGCAGCGGTACGCCACGCCGCCGGGCGCCTTGTTCGTGTAGACGCCCTTCACCGTGCAGTACGCCGCCTCGAGGTCGTACGAGCCGGTGAAGATGTGGAAGAAGCCGGCCGGGTACTTGGTCGGCTGGGCCGTGGCGTTGAAGGCGCCGTGGTCCGCGAGCGTGTCCACCCGCAGCGCCCGGATCCGGCCGTCGCGGTCGGCGGCGATCTTCCCGCGCATGAGGTAGTCGCGGGCGAAGCCGGTGGAGGTCAGGTTCTCTGTCCGGTCCTCCATCCACTTCACCGGCTTGCCGGTCACGATCGAGGCCACGACCGCGCAGACGTAGCCGGGGTAGATCGGCACCTTGTTTCCGAAGCCGCCGCCGATGTCGGGCGCGATCACCTGGATCTTGTGCTCCGGCAGGCCGGCGACGAGCGCGTACAGGGTGCGGTGGGCGTGCGGCGCCTGAGTGGTGCACCACAGCTTGAGCTTGCCGGTCACCCCGTTGTAGTCGGCCACCGCCCCGCACGTCTCGAGCGGGCACGGGTGCACGCGCTGGAACGGGATCTCCTGCGTCACGACCACCACGTCGGCCTCCTCGAAGACGGCGTCGGTCTCGGCCTCGTTGCCCGCCTCCCAGTCGAAGATGCGGTTGTCGGTGCGGCCCTCCTGGTCGTCGCGGATCACCGCGGCGTCCGGCTCGAGCGCCGTGCGCGCGTCGATCACCACGGGCAGCGGCTCGTAGTCCACGTCGATCAGCTCGAGCGCGTCGCGGGCGGCGTAGTGATTGTCGGCCACGACGAACGCGATCTCCTGGCCCTGGAAGCGGACCTTGTCCGTGGCCAGCACGGCCTGGGTGTCGGCCGACAGCGTCGGCATCCACGCCAAGCCCTGCGCCTCGAGGTCCTTGCCGGTGATCACGGCGTGGACCTGCGGGTGCTGCAGCGCGGCGGAGGTGTCGATCGATGTGATGCGGGCGTGGGCGAGCGGGCTGCGCAGGATCGCCCCGTGGAGCATCCCCGGCAGCTGGATGTCGTCGACGTAGTTGCCCTGACCGCGTACGAAGCGCGGGTCCTCCTTGCGCTTCATCCGGCCGAAGCCGACCGGCGGCTCCTTCGTGGCGGACATCAGGCGGTCACCTCCTCGCCGTGCTCGGCGGCCCAGCGGATCGACTTGACGATGTTCATGTAGCCCGTGCAGCGGCAGACTTGGCCCGAGATCGCGACCTTGATCTCCTCCGGCGTGGGGTTGGGGTTCTGGTCGAGCAGCGCGCGCGCCGTGAGCATCATCCCCGGCGTGCAGAAGCCGCACTGCAGCCCGTGCTCCTCGATGAAGCCTTGCTGCACGGGGTCGAGCTGGCCGTCGCGCTCGAGTCCCTCGACGGTGCGCACCTCGTGACCGTCGGCCATCGCCGCGAGCATCGTGCACGACTTCACCGGCTCGCCGTCCACCAGCACGACGCACGCACCGCAGTTGGAGGTGTCGCAGCCCCAGTGGGTGCCGGTCAGGCCGAGGGTGTCGCGCAGGAAGTGGACGAGCAGCGTGCGCGGCTCGGCCTCCGCCGAGACCGGCTCGCCGTTGAGCGTGAGGTTGATCTGCATCTCTCCTCCTTCACCCGCCGAGGGCGCGCTCGGCGGCGCGTCGCAGGGCACGGTGGGTCAGCTCGCGTGCGATGTGGCGTTTGTAGTCGGCGGGGCCGCGCAGGTCGCCGACCGGGTCCGAGTCCTCCGCAGCCAGCCGGGCCGCCTCGGCGAAGCCTTCCTCGGACGGCGGGCGGCCAACCACCGCCTCCTCGGCCCGGGTCGAGCGCACACTGTGCGGGTTCACCGCGCTGAGCGCGATGCCCGCCGCCGCGACGTTCGCGCCGTCCAGCCAGAGCGCGGCCCCCGCGGCCGCCGTGGCCCAGTCGCCGGTGCGGCGCTTCACCTTCTCGTACGCGCTGCCGTGGTGCTCGCGCACCAGGACGCGGACCTCGAGCAGCATCTCGGCGTCCCCGACCGCGGTCTCGTAGGGCCCCTCGTGGAAGTCGACCATCTCGACCTCGCGCTCGCCGGAGCTGCCGCGGATGACAGCCCGCCCGCCGAGCGCAGCGAACACCGCCGACAGATCCTCGGAGGGGTCGGCCTGGCACAGCGCGCCGCCGACGGTGCCGCGGTTGCGCACGGGCGGGTCGGCGATCAGCAGCTCGGCGTCGCGCATCATGGGGAAGCGCTCGGCGAGCAGATCCGACTCGAGGACCTCGCGGTGGCGCGTGAGCGCACCGATCCGCACCTCGCCGTCTTCCTCGCGGATGTAGCCGAGCTCGTCCTCGAGCGGGTTGATGTCGATCAGGTGCTCGGGCGTCGCCAGCCGCAGCTTCATCATCGGCAGTAGCGAGTGACCGCCCGCGATCAGGCGGGCCTCGGGCCCGAGGCGCTCGAGCAGCGCGACGGCCTCGTCCACCGTGGACGCGCGC